>CAMLML010000014.1 GCA_946481095.1 uncultured Cellvibrio sp. | reverse complement strand
CATTCCTTATGAAATTCCAACGGAAAAAGATTTACCACCACGACTCGACACTGTGTTGCATGTTATCTATTTATTGTTCAATGAAGGTTATTCGGCATCGCAGGGTGAGCAAGTTATTCGCCACGACTTGGCACAGGAAGCTATTCGCCTGGGGCGATTACTCGCAGAATTATTACCCTCAACAGAAGTATTGGGACTATTGGCTCTAATGTTGATTCAAGATTCACGTCGCGATGCACGTACCAATGCGGAAGGCGATTTAATTCGATTGGAGGATCAGGATCGAACCCTTTGGCATCAATACCAAATTCGTGAAGGATCAAGATTAATTCAGCAAGCTTTGGCATCAGGCGGCGCAGGATTTTACAGCATACAAGCAGCGATCGCCGTTCTACATGCAGAAGCAAAAAATTTTGCAGAAACCGATTGGCAAGAAATCGTCGGCTTTTATGATTTACTCCTGCACATCAACCCATCACCTATAGTGGCATTAAATCGCGCTGTTGCCGTGTCCCATCGCGACACAGCAAAAGAAGGCCTTGATTTACTGAATGAATTGGAAAACGAATTACAAAATTATTATTTATTCCAGGCCGCCCTCGCCGACTTGCTAACCAAAACCGGCAACCTAACTGCTGCCAAACAGGCTTATGAAAAAGCCATTCAATTAACAGAGCAAGCGCCTGAAAAACGATTTTTACAAGATCAGTTGGCGAAAATTAGTTCTGCCTGATATTTATTTAAATCTTTTAAAGAGACCTTTGCACGAATCCATTTTTGTTTAATTTCACTTCGTCATCCCTGCGAAGGCAGGAATGACGATTAATTTTGATTCGTGCAAAACTCTCTTAAACATCCCTGCCATTAAAATTCTGTATTTCTATTGAATCCAAATCAACATTTTCCAGACAACGCACATTAATCGCTGCTACTTTATTTCCTTTGGGGTCTGCGCCCTCTGCATAAGGGCTGACGCCGCACACGGGACAAAATTTATGATGGATGACATGTTTATTAAAGGTGTAACTGGATATTTTTGCGCCAGATTCCAGCAAGTGAAACTTCTCTATGGGAGAGAACCACAGTAAAGTACCTTTACGTTGACAGATAGAACAGTTGCACGCGATAGCAGCGCCAAATTCACCGTCCACTTCAAATCGAATATTGCCGCAATGACAACTGCCTTGATACAACATAGAAAAGTCCTCTTGGAATAATTAAAAAAATTGTACTCACTTGTCGAATCAGAAGCCGGGATTTCGACAATAGTGTATCGAAATACCTTAAACACTGAAACTCAGGAGTCATTTATGAGCTATATAGACGGTTTTTTACTTCCTCTTGCCAAAGACAAAGTGGAGGCTTATCAAAAAATTGCTTATCAGGCAGGTGCAGTCTGGAAAGAACATGGTGCCCTGGCTTATTGGGAAACAGTAGGTGACGACTTAAACGCTGAAGGCGTAGCGTCTTTTTTGGAAGCGGCCAAATGCAAAGAAAATGAAGTGCCCGTCTTTGCCTGGATAATTTACCCATCACGTGAAGCGAGGGATCACATTAATGCTGCTGTTTTTGCCGATCCACGCATGAATGAGATGATGGATAAAAACGATCCTATCTTCGATTTTTCCCGAATGGCCTATGGTGGTTTCAAGACCATTGTTTGTTTTGAATAATATTGATTGCCTGGAGAAAAAAATGCCTACGCAAGTATTTATTAATTTACCTGTAAAAGATTTGGAAAAATCCAAATCTTTTTTTGCTCACTTGGGTTACAGCTTTAATCCACAATTTACCGATCACAATGCAGCCTGCATGGTAGTGAGTGATACCATTTATGTGATGTTATTAACCGAACCTTTTTTTAAGGGTTTCATCAAAAAATCCATAGCCGATGCACAGACCAGTAAAGAAGTCTTGATTTGTTTTTCTGTCGATTCACGCGAAGCAGTTGATCAAATGATTAATAAAGCGTTGGAAGCGGGTGGCTCTTGTCCTGCACCAACTCAAGATCACGGTTTTATGTATTACCGCAGCTTTGAAGACCTGGATGGCCACCATTGGGAAGTCATGTACATGGATCCAAACCATGTTCAATCCGAATAATTAAAAAGAGATCATATTATGAAATATTTATGCCTGGTTTATTACGATGAAAAAATTATCAACAGCATGACATCTGCTGAATGGGAATCATTAAATAAAGAATGCGTAGCCTGCGGTGAATCACTACGCTCCAGTGGACATATGATTGGTGGTAACGCATTACATTCTATTGCCACTGCAACCAGTTTGCGTGTACGCGATGGCAAACCCATTATCACCGATGGCCCCTTCGCTGAAACCAAAGAGCAACTCGCCGGTTTTTACATGCTGGACGCACGCGATTTAAATGAAGCTTTGCAGCTGGCAGCAAAAATTCCACCTGCACGTTTAGGCACTATTGAAGTCAGACCTGTCAGAGAATTGGACCCTGAAAATGATGAACGCTTTCAAATCAAATCCCGATAAAACATTAACACCGGATTTAATAACAGCGGGCCCTTTTACTATTTTGGGTATTTCCGAGCATCTGGATGACTGTGCTGCACAAAAAATTCCAACACTCTGGAATAAATTAATGCAGGACTATTGGAATAAAATTCCGGGCGGCGTGAATAATGTCGGTTATGGATTATGCATAGACCTTGATAAAGGAAACTGCATTTACCTCGCAGGCCGCGAAGTCAATGAAATCCAATCCATACCGGATTTCCTGCAAGTGTTTGTGCTTCCATCACAAATCTATGCTGTTTTTAAACACAACGAATCGGTTATACAAATCCGACAAACCATCGACAAAATTTTCAGCCAATGGCTGCCCTCTTCCGGTTACCAATTAACATCGACTGATAAAAATCGTCTGGTGTTTTTTGAACGTTATGGAGAGGAATTTAATCCGAACACGGGAAAAGGTGATATTGAGATTTGGCTGCCGATTCGATGATTGTGGTTTGTAATTGGGGATTTAAAACCTCAATCACCGCCCCGCTTTCTGCATCACTTCAAGTAACGAGGCTTCTGCTCTGGATAATCCACAACGGCGGGCGACCTCTTCTACATCGAGGCCCATTTGGAACATTTGTGCGGCTTGGGAATAAGGCTGGAATTCATCGTCGTTGTAGACGTCAATTTTTTCGGATTGTTTTTGTGTGTTTTGTAAACGTTTTTCCATTGCTAACAAACGTTGGCCCATACCAACAGAGCCGCTATTGGATGCAGCAAGATCACGTACGAGTTTTTGCAATAATTTTTCGTTGTTAATCGCTTGTTTGCGTGTGGATTTCAAACTGATGACGGCGATAAACAATGCCAGTAAGCTGAGTGCAAGACTGGCAATCAGTGCAATTTCGATTTGGGTCATTAAATATCTTCCAGTTCGTTCCACTCTTCACTGGTCAGGAGTTTATTCAAGTCAATCAAAATCAACAACTCATTATTTTTGTGGCAAACGCCCTGAATGAATTTCGCACTTTCTTCATTACCTACGTTAGGAGCCATTTCAATTTCGGATTGGCGCAAATAAACCACTTCCGCAACACTATCAACCAAAATACCTATCACATGGCGATCAGTTTCAATAATAACGATGCGGGTGTTATCGGTAATTTCACCGCTGGTCAAATTAAAGCGATGACGGGTATCGATTACTGTTACAACATTACCGCGCAAATTAATAATGCCTAACACATAAGAGGGTGCACCTGGCACCGCGGCAATTTCCGAATAGCGCAATACTTCCTGAACTTGCATGACGTTGATGCCATAAGTTTCACCGTCCAGACGAAAAGTGACCCACTGTAAAATAGGATCATCACTGCCTTTTGCATTAGTCGATGATTTATTTTTGATGACATCAGTGGCCATAGGGAATTCCTCAAATATAGGCGCAAATCAGGTCTGACCAGACCGGGGTTTTTATAACTATAGACAATATTGGCTGTGCCGCCAGCGTTCGCAAGACTTAACGGCGTTTGTGATTGCGGTCGGCATCCAGAAGCAATTGCGCGATACGGGGGACATCCAGCAAGGCACACATATGATCTTTTACGGTTCCTGCAAGCCAGGGGCGTTTACTGCGATCGTTTCGCCATTTAACCTGATCAGGATCGAGGCGCATGGGTTGATTGACCGAATCCAATGCCAATCCCCAAAGCACACCATTTAATGACATCACATATTTGGCGTTATCCAAAAAACTGTCGTTATATTTTTCCGGCATCACAAAACGTGCAGTATTGACTGTGCGGATTTTTCCCATAGGCGTTGGTTGCAAACCCATAAACCAATCGGCTTGGCCGAAGAGCGGCGTTAATTCATCCGTTAAAGGATAAATTTGTCCAAGTGCAATCAATGGAACAGCGAGTGTAAGGCCGGCAACATTAAACAAAAGTACATCAAACCTTTCTTGCGCCCATTGGGGTAAGCCATTGGCAGCCCATTCAAGATGGGGAATTTCTGATAATTGAAGGTCGGTTTCAAGGTTTTCAGTGGCTGTAACAATTGATTCAATTTTGGTTTCAGTGGCCTTATCGACTTCCATGATTTCTGTTGATGTTTCTATCGGCCAATCCTGAATTTCTTCGGGCATTACAACAAAGGTTTTACTTAAAGTTTGCGGCTGGGTCGCCTGCTCCTGTTTTAAAAATTGTTGCTGCGCTGTTTGTAATAATTTTTCCAGTTTTTGTTTTTTGTCCTGTTCATCCACAGACAAAGCAGGCTCTGCATAATCCACACGTGGCTTAACCGCTGGCTTGGTTGTTTCACGCAAAGCCGGTGATTTTTTTTCAGTCACAGGAGGATTTTTTTGTCGTGAATTCAGGCTGACAACATTGGATGGCGTAAAGCTTTCACCAACTGCCAGAGGCAAGTCGATTTGCGCATTATTGTCCAGATCGCCGCTAAGCAATTCATCAAAATAACTGCTTAAACTGTCATCGGGTGATTTGATATCACTCACGGTTTCACCTTGTTATTAAAACGTTTTTCAAGCCAGTGCCAACATGATAAATAAGCCTCAACACCGCGGCTGGACTGATCAAATAAATGCGGCGGAACACCGGCTTTGCTGGCGTCACGAAACCGCGTATCAATAGGAATATGCCCCGGCCACACCTTGTCAGCATAGGTGTTGCGCAATTGCCTCAGGCTGGTCACCGATGCCTGGGTGCGACGATCAAACATGACCGGAATAATAGTGTAGTCAAGATTCCGCTTTTGTGAGCGAGCCATCATGGTCAAAGTGCTCACCATACGCTCCAATCCTTTCAGCGCCAGATATTCGGTTTGGGTGGGCATCAATAAATAATCAGCCGCCGCCAGCGCATTTACCATTAACACGCCCAAAAGGGGCGGAGTGTCCAGCAGAACATAATCAAAATCCTGCTCGATTAATTGCAAACTTCTCGACAGTACCAAACCCATACCATCCTGCCCTATCACCTGTCGCTCCAATGTTGCCAACGCCGTGGCGGAGGGCATTAATGACAAACCGGGAAAAGCGGTAGGGACAATCAATCGCGAAATGGTTTCATGCGACAAATGTTGCCGCTCCTGAAATAAGGTGTAACTGGTAAGAGAATGTTCGTGATCGGGAAAAAAATAACTACTTAAGGAACCATGTGGATCAAGATCAATCAGCAACACACGGCTCCCCGAAGCAGCAATCAAGCCGCCCAGCGCAACTGCAGTGGTAGTCTTACCGACTCCACCCTTTTGATTGGAAATAGCAATAATGCGCACAGATGTCCTCACTGCTCATACTTTGTTTGTAGCTCGTTCTGGAAATTTCGCAAATGAACAAAAGCTATAAGCAATAGAGCAACATCTGTGCCTGAAAAAAGCGGAAAAAATTCACCACTTTTTAGTCCCCTCCCCTGGCAAGGGGAGGGTTAGGGTGGGGTCAATTAATTAAGGATGCAACGTAATTTTAGTGCCGTTTTTTACCAACCGACCAAACTCTTCAATTTCTTTGTTCGTAATCGCAATACAACCATCTGTCCAATCCACATTTTTTAATACCGATTCTGACCATTGAAAATTTTTGGGTGACCCGTGAATCATAATATTACCGCCGGGACTCACCCCCAACTTTTTGGCATTTGCCTTGTCCTTTTCATTCGGATAAGAAATGTGTAAGGACAAATGGTAACGACTTTGTGGATTGCGGTAATCAATCACATAATCTCCCTCCGGTGTACGCTCATCTCCTTCCTGAACTTTGTGGCCAATTGGATTATCACCCAGAGAAATGGAATAGGTTTTGATAACTTCATTTCCTGACAACAATTGCATTTGCCGTTTGGCTTTATAGACGACAACTTTATCTATTGGTTTTTCCTGAGCAATTGATATTGAAGAAAAAATAAAAATGGTAAAGAAGATAATGTACTTCATATCAAACTAATAACCTTCACAACAATTCACTGATATTTTTTCTTGCAAAAAAATAACTATTTATCAATTTACTGGTCTTCTGCCTTTGCAGGAATAACACCACGATAACTTTCTATCGTCTTTTTCTTATCCTGTATCAGCTTCATCAGATCTATAGTCATGAAAACACCGCGGTCATCACCATGTTCCGACACGCCTATAGTAAACTTGCTTCTGAAATGTAAAGCAACCCCATAACCCCAATCATCAACATCCAAACGATCAGAGTAAGTCGCAATCAAAGCACCACCAGATGGCATATACCATTTATCTTGTTGCCACCAGTCAGCACCAATTGCTTCGATCATAATTGCCTCTTTAAACTGATCGCCATCAATTGCATCGGCTACATTTTCAACTACAACAGAAGGATGCATCAAAACCAATTGCCAGGAAGGTGGCTCGGAAAATTTATAAGCTTCGTTTTTACGTTGAAAGAGAATCCCATTAGCAATCATTTCCCAAAACATTTGGGACTTGGATTCTTCGTAAAAAGTATTCCACCTTGTTTCAAGAAGATCCAAACGTTTGGAAAGTTCAAATGCGAGTGGTTGAGCATAAGTGCCCTGCGCAAAATTATATATTTCAGCAAACTCTTCCAGAGCGGATTGGCAATCCATAGCAGGCGATATTGCTTTTGTTGCCTGGTTACAGGATACCAATAACGCACTTTCGACTTTGTAATCAGGATCATCTAATGAAATTTCCAGAGATAAAAGATTGTCGTTGTCGTCATATTCTGGAAGCAGGTCAAACAATGCGATTTCGCCTGTTCGTTTGATATTTGCTGACTCGGCGAGTTGCATTTGTAGATAAATGCCACCCGATGGGAATATTCTATTTAAGTCACCCAGCAAATCAACAATATGCATTTGCAACTCAAATAGCGTAGAGTATTTTTTACTACAATAATCCGCTCTTATCTGTTTTGATTTCGTAAGAGTATCACTAAAAACTTTGGCTTCATCAGACAGTGGTTCCTGTTGACACCAGATTTGTAATTCTTTTTCTTTCTCAATCCAATCCTGGGCTGTTAATGGAGCTTCAGCCATAGTTGATACGCAGGCAAGTAATATCAATCCTGGAAAAAATATTGTTGTCAAACGGAAATTACACACGATACTCACCTCCCAGTTGTTCGATAAAATCCTTTAATGTATTGGCTGCTTTAATCAAGCCCGTAACGTTTTCAATGTTAAGTGTTTTAAGATTTTCGAGAGAGTTCTGTAAATCATCAGCAACTTTTTTCAGGGTTAAACTCACAAACGCATCGTCACCAACTTTTTTTTGTGCGGCAGTTAATTTGATTTTGAATACTTTTTCAAATAATTCCAGATGTACCGCTGGATTCGCTAAATAATGCTGAATGCTGTGAGTGTTACCATGTTGATTGGTAATCGATGTCGGGTGAACCAATTGATAGCGCTTGGAACGCCAGTCTTTATTCGTTATCCACCCCTGATTATTGGTTGGATTAAATGATTTTGGCCAAGTGATCGGATCAAGAAGATGTCGATATTCACGGTAGAAAAATGTGCACCCACCGTCACCTGGTTTCACAGGTGACTGATCAACATTAATAAAAGATTGTAGAACACGGCTGGTATTGGCCACCATATGCACACTGCCCAACTTGTGCATTTTATTACTCAAATTATTCAGGTCGCCCAATTTATATTCCGGTTTATAAAGCTTGGCCAAACAATCATGGGTAACCGCTGTTCCAAGAGAATGCGCAAGTATGTGGACATTTTTACTTCCGCCATTGGCAACACCGATTTCATGCGCAATTTTTTTGCCCAATCGAATCCGAACGACTTCACCCAGCGTGGTAAAACGATAAAACAAAACATCCAACCAATGAGTTTCGAAAAATTTGTCGTTACTGAATTGTGATTCAAGATTGGTTAACTCCTTTACTGCCTCCAGTAAAGTATCACCACCCATGCCCGGAATGGATTTCAGCCTGTCAACAACCGGCAATGCATTATTCGCCATTCTTTGCCGATGCTGGTCAAAAATATCGTTGTAACAAACGGGAACTATTTCAGCGTAGTCTTCTGGTGATTTACCCGAAAACCCCGGATAAAGATCAAAGGCCCATTTACAACCTTTAATAAATTCATCTTTAAATGAATCTTCAGATTGCTGGCCCATACCATGAACAATAATTAATTTTGGATGTGACATTGCGTAAACTCCTTCTTGAACACTATTGGTGATTAGCTTTCTCTATAAGCCAAGCGGTAAAAAACCTTATAACTAAACTCCCTGTTAATTTTTTGTTTGCAGAGCAACTTTGCTGAATTTAAAAATTAATATCAAGTCATACAAATTTTTTGTTACTTTTCTTCCTGTTTGGATCGTGATTCAAGATTTTAACGCCATTAATTGCGCCAGCAGTGTGATCAAATCCACCTGTTTACAGATTGTTGATTTCTCCCATAAACAATTTTTATCAATCAGGATTATTCCATCTCAAGGTTCTAAACATCCAACCCACACCAAATGAAACACTCCAATAATCATGGGTTTCTACCAAAGGGCTGGGATAAAAAACTGCCTCGGTTAAATTGTCATAACGAAAACTAACACCGTAAACAATATTGCCTGTTTTTGAGGAAATTCCAAGTTCTGTAAAAGTGCCGCTGAAACCTGATGTGGCTTTATATTCCTCTCTGGTTTCAGTTACATATTCAGACGTAACACCGTAATAGTGTTGATGATAATCTTGTGATCCATAAAGCAGCCCAATGTCCCAACTAATACGTAAACCTGAAAAATCCGGTTCGATAAAAGTCAGCATAGGATTTAATGTATAACCGATATAGTCTATGTCACTACCCACTGCGAAAGCGGGTCGAACAGGCAAACGTAATAACAATCCACGATTAAATCCTTTTCCCATCAAATCAATATTGATTGATGGTCCCAATTGAAATTCTGATTCCAGTTCAGGCATTCCTTTTCGCAAAACATTATCTTCAGCACCATCATTCAAAGCCAGATCAGCACTGACGTTAAGCTCAATTCGATCAGCAAGCACAAACTCCACCCGCGTTCCATCCCGATCCGATTTAAATATTTTTCCTCTGTATTCAACAACCGGAACAGGTAAAACTTTCGTATGCGTTTCACGCGATCCGCGATAATGCGGCAAATATTGTCCACCAATTCCCAAACCGATTTCCATTTCATGATCATAATCCATGTCAGCGGCGAATAGAGGAACCCCGCAGAAAATAAACGATGCAATAAAAAATTTTAAAACCCGACAACCAATACCCATCAACAACTCCTGTAGGTGCACATTAAAAATTCGAAAGGCAAGTTATTAGGAAAAAGCAGGAAGGTCAAGGGATTATAAAAATTGGGTGAAATCACAAACTCGTTTTCGGCCTATCCATTTTTCGTTTTGCGATCATCACAGTGACGCGGCGGTTTTGGGCGCGGCCTTCGGGGGTTTCATTGGTGGTGGCGGGCTGGTATTCGCCGTAACCGACTGCAGACAAACGTTCGGGGGCTACGCCTTTTGCAGCGAGATATTTTACGATTGCACTGGCGCGTGCGGTGGATAATTCCCAGTTGGTGGGATAACGCGGACTGTTGATGGGAATATTGTCGGTGAAGCCTTCTACCTGAATGGGATTTTCGTAATCTTTTAAAATTAATGCAATGTCATCAAATATTTTTTGTGCTTGTTCGCTGGTGTCTGCACTGCCGGATGTAAATAAAATACTGTCTTTCAATTCGATTTGCAGCCAAAGTTCGTTGCTGGCAACTTGTATCAATCCCTGATCAATTAATGTCGAAAATTTATCGCTAACCAGATCGGAAATTTGTGAAAGTTCATCACTATTTTTTACGGCTTTAACAGGCTCGCCAATTTCTTCTACTGCAGGCGTAACATCATTGGATGCCTGATCACTGACGATTGCAACTTGTTCATCACTGGTTGCTTGATCAGTTGCGGTTTTGCCCATATCAATCGGGGTAATAACATCATTCGATGGTGCGGTATTTTGTTGTGGATCAGGATTGGCTTGTGAATCGTTGGGTTTATTAAATGCTTCAACAAAAGTTTCTGACAGTACGCGATATTTACTTTCACTCACTTGTGAAATGGAATACATCACCACAAAAAACGCAAACAACAGCGTAATGAAATCCGCATAGGAAATTAACCAACGTTCGTGATTAATTTGCGGTTCATTTTTTCGATTGCGATTTCGGTTCATTGACCCCACCCTAACCCTCCCCTTGCCAGGGGAGGGGACAATTTCCTCCCCCTGGCAAGGGGGAGGCTAGGAGGGGGTCTTTTAAGGATGTATGTAACCATTTAATTTCATTTCAATCGATCGGGGATTTTCACCGTCAGCGATTGCCATAATGCCTTCGATAATCAATTCACGATATTGCGAATTTTCATAAATACAGGTGCGTAATTTATGCGCGACAGGAATAAATAATAAATTGGCTAAAGCAACACCATAAATAGTGGCAACAAATGCAATAGCGATACCCGGCCCCAGAGTGGATGGATCAGCGAGATTGTGCATGACATGAATTAAACCCATAACCGCACCAATAATACCGATTGTAGGCGCATAACCTCCCATGGATTCATAAAATTTCACAGCATCGTAATCGCGTTGCTCATCAACCACTAAATCTGTTTCCAAAATCCGGCGAATAACATCCGGCTCATTGCCATCAACCAATAATTGCAAACCTTTTTTTGCAAACGCATCTTTTTCTTTTTCAGCAACATTTTCCAAACCCAGCAAACCATCTTTACGCGCAGCAACTGCCCAGCGTGAAATATTGGTAACACCTTGCTTGAAGGGAACATAAGGTGGTTTGAAAACCCATTTAATAATTTTCAATGCGCGCTTCAAACTATTTTTGGGTGTTTGTAACATGGCGGCACCCAAAGTTCCACCAATCACAATAAATGCCGCCGGACCATTGACCAAAGTACCCAAGCCACCACCCTCAAGCAAATTGCCACCGATAATGGCAGCAAAGCCAAGGATAATGCCAATAATACTCAGTACATCAATCATCCGGTTACCTCTTGTGCAAGCCGTGCACCTATCTCTTTTAAATTCAAAACACGATCAGATAAACCCGCTTTGGCAACAGCCATTGGCATACCATAAATCACACAACTTTGTTCGTCTTGAGACCAGATAGATGAACCCGCTTCTTTTAACAAACGCGCGCCATTGCAACCATCAGATCCCATTCCGGTTAACACAACACCCAACACTTTATCGCCGAGAGTATTGGCCGCCGATCCAAAAGTAATATCCAGTGATGGTTTGTAATTCACGCGATCATCGTCGTGAAATACCCGCACACTGCCCATGTTACGTTTATCCAACATCAATTGTTTTCCACCCGGCGCCAACAATGCCAACCCCGGTTTCAATGTATCACCATCAACCGCTTCCCTGACTTCAATTTTGCAAATTTTATTCAAACGCTCGGCAAACGCTTTTGTAAAATTCTCTGGCATATGTTGTACCAATAAAATTGGCACTGGAAAATTTCCTGGCAACACAGTCAAGACTTCTGCCAATGCTACCGGGCCTCCGGTAGACGCACCTATAATCAACATTCTCGGTTGTTTTTTTAATCGTGCATCATTGGTTGATTTTGATGATGCCGTCACATGAGTTTTTGCAGGGATTGGATTGGTTGTGGTCGGCTTTACCGTTTCATGCGATTGCGTTTTTTCAGAACTTGAATTTTTTTCCGATGATATTGACGAATTTAATGGAATATTCGCGGTACGTCCGGTCTTCGCCAAGGTGATCAAACGTTCTTGCAATTTATTTTTTAATGCAACGGAATTACGCGCAACTTCTGCAAAATCCTTGGGAATAAAATCCAGTGCTCCTGCAGCCAAGGCATCAAGAGTCACTTTTGCACCTTCATAAGTCAGCGATGAGAACATCAGAATAGGCACTTTGCGATGCGCCATAATATGACGAATGGCGGTAACACCATCCATTACCGGCATTTCAAAATCCATGGTGATAATATCAGGCTGCAAATCGGCCGCTTTTTCTACAGCTTCACGCCCGTTACTGGCTATACCCACGACTTTCAATTCAGGGTTTTCATTGATGATATCTTTTAATTGTCGTTGAAAAAATTGCGAGTCATCGACAACTAACACCCGAATTGGCATCTCTCTCTCCTAAAAATTTTTAATAGTGAACTTATCCATGATTCCAGGAGCCTTTTGCATATCGACGCAACAAACTGGGGATATCCAAAATCAATGCAATTGCACCATCACCGGTAATCGTAGCACCTGCCATTCCCGGTGTACCCTGTAACATTTTTCCCAGCGGTTTGATTACCACCTCTTCCTGGCCAATTAATTGATCCACCACAAAACCAACACGACGCGTACCGACAGTGACAATAACAACATGTGCATGTGATGGATGTTCTCCGGAACTTCCCTTGACCAACCAGTCTTTTAAATAAAATAAAGGAATTGCTTGCTCGCGAATTGAAATACAATCCTGACCATCCACTACGTGGGATTTTGTTAAATCCATATGAAAAATTTCATTCACACTCACCAGTGGAAACGCAAAAGTTTGTTTACCTGAAATAAACATCAAGGTCGGCATGATGGCCAAAGTCAAAGGTACCTTGATAACAAATCGCGTACCTTTGCCTAACTCTGAATGTATATCCACACTGCCATTTAATTGTGTAATTTTGGTTTTTACGACATCCATGCCCACACCGCGACCAGACACATCGGAAATTTCTTTTTTGGTTGAAAATCCGGGAGCAAAAATTAAGTTGTAGGATTCGGTATCAGATAATCGATTGGCGGTGTCTTCGTCGAACATGCCTTTTTCAACTGCAATTCGACGCAATTTTACCGGGTCCATACCATTGCCATCATCACTGATGGACAACAAAATATGATCACCTTCCTGCTCGGCAGCAAGTACAACCTGCCCCACACGTGGCTTGCCTTTTGCTTCGCGCTCATCAGGAAATTCTATACCGTGATCAACCGAATTACGCACCAGATGCACTAGCGGATCGGCAAGCGCTTCAACCAGATTTTTATCAAGGTCTGTTTCTTCGCCAACCAATTCCAAATTAATTTCTTTACGCAAACTACGCGCAAGATCACGCACAACACGTGGAAAACGGCCAAATACCTTTTTGATAGGTTGCATACGTGTTTTCATCACAGAGGTTTGCAAATCCGCTGTGACCACATCCAAATTGGCTACGGCTTTAACAAGCTGTTCGTTATTGGACGTATTACCCAAACGCACCAAACGGTTGCGCACCAATACCAACTCACCCACCATATTCATAATATCGTCGAGGCGTTGTGTATCAACACGCACGGTAGTTTCTACTGCAGCAGCATCTTTATTGGCAGCATCCTTATCGGCAGCAAGTGCTGCAGCAGAAGCACTTGCCGATGCAGTAGATGATGCAGCCATTTTGGTTTCAGGTTTACTGGCGATTTTCGCAGTTTCTGTTTTTACGGTGTCTTTTTTGGGTTCGGGTTTTGGCGATTCAGTTTTTGGTTTTTCAGTTTTTGGCGGCTCTGTTGATGCAGGCGATTTTGCAGAAGCAGATGCGGTATTAACACCAGGCCCTTTGCCCTTGCCATGTAATTGATCCAGTAATGCTTCAAATTCATCATCATTAATTAAATCCGCAGCAGACGAAGCAGGTGATGTAGTTGTTGCCGGTTTTGAATCTTTGGCAACCTCTGCGGTTTTTGCTGTAGATTTTGTCGATTCTTTTGCTGTGTCAGTTCCAGGCCCCTTGCCTTTGCCATGCAATTGATCCAGAAGCGCTTCAAATTCATCTTCTGTAATATCTTCACCGGAACCGGATGAAGCAGAAACAGCAGGTGTTGCAACAGTTTTTTCTGCAGATTTTTTTCCAGGTCCCCTACCTTTTCCATGTAATTGATCCAACAAGTTATCAAATTCATCATCGGTAATATCATCGCTGGATGTTGATGGACCTGAGGTTGTCGATGAATTGGTTGAGATGGGATCGGCTATGGCATCCAGCAATTGTTCAAATTCGTCATCGGAAATATGATCGGAAGGTACTTCTGATTTTTGATCGCTGATAACAGGATTTGCCGATTCCTGCAAATCATCACAGGACACCAAACGTTCCAGAGCACGAATTAACGATTCATCCACCGGCGGCAATTCTTCACGCGCAGAAACCAATTCAAACTGTTGGTTCACCATGTCCAATGCTTGCAACACAACATCCATCAGTTCTGAAGTAACCGTGCGTTTTCCATTACGCAAAATATCGAATAAATTTTCTGTCACATGACAACATTGCACCATGGGTGTCAACGACAAAAATCCTGCACCGCCTTTCACAGTATGAAAACCACGAAAGATTGCATTCAGTAAATTTTTATCGTCCGGACGTTGTTCAAGATCGACTAATTGTTGCGACAAGCGTTCCAATATTTCGCCGGCTTCAACTAAAAAATCCTGAAGTATGTCCTCGTCATCACCAAAACTCATGCACTCATCTCCCGACCACTACGAGATAACATTTCACTAAAATCCCAAACTGGATAAGAGATCATCCACTTCATCTTGCGTAGCAGCTACATCTTTTCTATCGGCAGCATGCACCTGCGGCCCTTCTGCAATGGTTTTACGTTGTGTATAAATTTGTTTGTCATGTTCCATAGTTTCCTTGTCATTACCAAGGCCAGTGATCTCTTCCACTTGCCCTGCAATGCGCACCAGGCTGACAAGATCACGCTCAACATCTTTTATCAGTCCGATCACTTTTTTCAGCACCTGGCCTGTTAAATCCTGAAAGCCTTGCTCCAACACAATATTTTGAAAACATTCATTGAGTTGACCGGTTCCCACAACCATTTGCCCGAGAAATCCGTCGATACGTTCATACAACTCACGAAATTCAACCGGCGACATTTCGCGACGTTTTAATCTCGCCCATTCATCACGCAAAGAACTGGCTTCTTGCCCGAGATTCATTGCAACAGGCGCTGCCTGATCCACCATATCCATGGTTTTATCCGCTGCTTTTTGCGTTAAATTGATAACATAATTCAGACGATCCGAAGCATCGTGAATATCAGAGTTATCAACTTTGGGGGGCTCATTGGACAGATCGACATCAACATGAAAATTAACAATCGCATCATGCAATCCACGCGTTAATTTTCCGACAGATTGAAAAATATGTTGATCACGTGAATGGGTTATAGTCTGGATCAGTTCAGATGCTTCTTCGAACTGGTCAGCTTGCAATTTTTCCGCGAGTAATTTTGCACATTCTTTCAGTTCTGAAATAAATTCGGCATTGATACTGTTTTCAATTTGCGCTGTCATAGCGAAGCCTTGTTATTGTGACCAACAGGTCATTAACCAACACGGTCAAAAATCTTTTCGATTTTTTCTTTCAAGGCTTGCGCAGTGAAAGGTTTGACGACATAACCATTAACACCTGCTTGTGCCGCTTCAATAATTTGATCCCGTTTGGCTTCAGCCGTTACCATCAACACCGGTAACGCATGCAATTTTTCATCTGCCCTCACCGCTTTTAGCAAATCAATTCCTGTCATTCCAGGCATATTCCAGTCAGTCACTAAAAAATCAAAATCGCCATTCCTGAGCATGGGTAAAGCCGTTTGTCCATCATCTGCTTCATGGGTATTGGCGAACCCCAAATCCCGCAATAAATTTTTAATAATCCTGCGCATTGTCGAAAAATCATCGACTATCAGAATCTTCATATTCTTATCCAATGCAACCTCCACTACCCCAAGGGAAAAACTTTATTCTTAGTCTAGCCGCTCTTATGACTCTAGCCAGTTTTAAAAATGACAAACCATGAATTTGATTATATCCAGCACAGATTGATCAATCCGGCAGCCAACTCGCCATTTTCTGGCGTAGTTTTATCGTGGCCTGACTGTGGATCTGGCAAACGCGTGACTCACTCACTCCCAACACCAAACCGATTTCTTTCAGGTTCAATTCCTGATCGTAATAGAGAGACAAAATCATTTGTTCACGTTCTGGCAGTTCCGCAATCGCCTTGGCCAGTGCTTTTTTAATCCCGTCCCTTTGCATGGTTTCAACAGGGCTATTGAATGACAAACCTTGATCCGAGCCATCGATATTGCTGTCTTCTTCGCCGAACGTTTCTTCATAACTAAACAAACGCCCGGAATTGGCATCTTGTAGCATCGAATAATATTCTTGCAGGGATACACCTAACTCTTGTGCTACATCGATATCTTTGGCATCGCGCCCGGTTCGATTTTCAACTATGGATATGGCTTCAGCGACGCGGCGAGCGTTGCGATGGACAGAACGCGGAACCCAGTCACCACGGCGCATTTCATCGACTATGGCGCCGCGAATCCGGATTCCTGCATAGGTTTCAAAACTGGCTCCGCGCGAGGCATCATATTTTTGCGCGGCTTCGATAAGGCCAATAGTGCCAGCTTGAATAAGATCATCGACCTGAACAGAAGCGGGCATACGCATCATCATGTGATAAGCGATACGCTTCACCAAAGAAGCATAATCCTCAATATTGATTTTATTACCGATTGAGGGAGAGGTTTCATACATGGCTAAACCATCGACTGCCATTGGCTACCTTAATTTTTCAATAATTTTTTGTTGCATTTTTTACCCATTACTCCCTTTGACCTTCACCCCCTCCTAGCCTCCCCCTTGGCAAGGGGGAGGAACTTAATCCCCCTCTGGGAGAGGGTTAGGGTGAGGGCTTCAATACCGCGAATTCGCCGCCTGTAACAACCGCTCAACAAAAAACTCCAAACGCCCTGTGGGTGAACTGGGCAAAGGCCATTGATCAACCTGCTGGGCGATCTGACGAAGGGCCTGAGCCGCTTTTGAATTGGGGGCAAATTCCAGAATCGCTTTTTGTTTCTGCACGGCTTTGCGTACGGTTTCATCAAACGGAACCTGTCCGACAAATTGCAAGGTCACATCCAGAAAGCGTTCGCAAACACCATTGAGTTTATTGAACATGCTCAAACCTTCCTGGGGTGTGCGTGTCATGTTGGCCACTACGCGAAAGCGTTGCATGCCATATTCTGTATTGAGTAGTTTGATCAGCGCATAGGCATCGGTGATGGATGAAGGCTCATCACAAACCACCACTATCACTTCGTTGGCAGCACGTACAAAACTCACGACTGTATCGGAAATACCAGCGGCAGTATCAATCACCAATACATCGACTTGATCCGATAATTCGTTGAATGCATTGATCAATCCGGCGTGTTCACTCGGGCTCAACTCGGCCATACGTTGAACACCGGATGAAGCAGGCACTATGCGCAATCCACCGGGACCTGTAACCAGAACATCCCGCAGACTGTGGGTGCCGGCCAGAACATCAGCCAGGGTATGTGTCGCTTTAATCCCCAGGAGTACATCAACATTGGCCAATCCAAGATCCGCATCCAACAACACAACACGACGGCGTAATTCGGCAAGTGCAATACTGAGATTCACTGCAATATTGCTTTTACCCACACCGCCTTTACCTCCGGAAACGGCTATCACCTGAACGGGACGCATTTGACTCATCGCCTGTTAACTCCATTTTCGAAAACGCAAAATTTAATGTGAACTGAGTATAGATACGGAATTGGTTTTCAACAAAGACACCGCTTTGGCGACCAGTTGGTGTGCTTTGGCGACTTCTATGTGTTTGGGAATGTCCTGGCCATCAGTGGTATAAGCCACTGGCAAACCTGATTGCATCACCACCCCCATCGCCTCACCCAGGCTGGCCGTTTCATCCAGTTTGGTCAGCACACAGCCTTGTAAATTTGCCACACCGTAAGCATGAACAGACGCCTTGAGCATTTGCGCCTGACTGTTGGATGACATCACCAGATAGGTTTTTATTTGACGCAACATAGCGAGTGATTCCAGTTGCATTTTTAATTGCGGATCACCGTGACGGAAACCTGCTGTATCGATCAAAACCAGCGAACAATGACGCAGACTTTTCAACAAACCATCCAATGATTGACTCTCATTCACTACCCGCACTGGCACCCGTAAAATTCGTGCCAGTGAACGCAATTGATCGTGTGCCGCAATCCGATAAGTATCAGTAGTGATCAGGGCAACCTTATCGGCGCCGTGTTGCAACACATAACGGGCCGCCAATTTTCCGATAGTGGTGGTTTTACCCGCACCCGTTGGCCCGACAAACGCAAACACTCCACCCTGATCAACAATATCGCGTCCCTGAATCGGTAATTGATGTGCAAGATTCGCCAATGCATCCGGCCAGGCTTCATTGACTGTTTTATGTTTGCGCACTTTTTCAGAAATTTTGCCAATAACGTCCTGAGGCAAACCCAATCGTTCCAGACGACGCACAATACTGTTTAGTACAGGTGAATCCGATTTTGGGGTAGTGATTCCGGTTAATCGATCAAGCTGTTGTTCCAGCAAAAATCGCATATCGGCAATATCGGCTTGAAGCTCGGCAATTTGTGCAGAATTGTTTTCGGGAAAATCCAGGGATTTATCATCAATTAGTGGATAACGTTCAGCGGCGCTTGACCCCCTCCTAGCCTCCCCCTTGCCAGGGGGAGAAACAATTCCCTCCCCTGACAAGGGGAGGGTTAGGGTGGGGTCAAGTGAACGACGCGGAATGCCTGCATTCACTTTTGTATTTTTGTCGATCAGTAATTCTTTGGCAGATTCTTCCACCTTTTTTGTCATCACCATTTTTTGGCGTGCGCGCTCAATTTCTTCAGCCAATTCCTTACCACTTTTTCCGGCATTGGGATGATTTGGCAATTTGGTTAACACCGGACTTCTGGCATCAGGTTCCAGTGCTCGCGCCAAACCGCCAGCAAACTGGCCATCGCTTAGCAGTGGTGCCGCAGAAGCCGAATTGAGACGACCCAGGGGCTGCTGCTGCAATTGCGCCAACTCGGAATCCGATCCCAGAGTTGTCAGCAATTCGACACCCTCGGGAACACGATTACTGGACAGAATAATTGCATCAGGCCCCAAGTCCTGACGAACCATTTCCAGTGCACGACGCATGTCAGCGGCGATAAATCGTTTAACTTGCATGATGGACTCCTCGGTTAAAAAACTATTCACTCTCACTGGCCCTCTCCCGGAAGGAGAGGGAATAACTCCCTGCTTGCGAATTACTTACTCACTACGAAGTACTTTTATCCCCTCTCCCTCTGGAGAGGCCAGGGTGAGGGCGCTATCCCCCCACAGACGCATCAATGCTGATTTGCTTGTTGTCCGGTATTTCTGTGTAAGCCAGGACTTTCATATCCGGTACCGAATGACGAACAAAACGAGCCAGCATAAATCTCAGTGGAGCGGCGACTAAAAGCACCAGTGGTTTGCCTGCCATTTCCTGTTTTTCAGCGGCGTTAATCAGTGACTGCTGTAACCGCTCGGCTAAACCGGGTTCTATGAATGCACTGTCATCCGCGCCAGCTTTTTGTGCCTGTTGAACGCTATTCAGCAATAATTGTTCCAGTGAGGGCTCAAGGCTGATGACAGGTATATTTTGTCCTTTGCCAACAATGGCTTGCACGATTTGGCGACTTAACGCCACGCGCGCCAGAGAGGTCAATGCGACGGGATCCTGACTACGGGAATTATTACCCGTCAAAGCTTCTGCAATTGAACGAATATCGCGAATAGGCACCCTTTCCCTGAGCAGGTTTTGCAATACCTTATGGAACATATTCAGGCTCAGCGTACCCGGAACCAGTTCCTCAACCAGTTTGGGTGACGATTTGGCCAACATATCCAGTAATTTCTGTACATCCTCATGCCCCAGCAATTCATGTGTGTGTTCCTGCAGAATCTGGTTCAAATGGGTCGCCACAACCGTGCTGGCATCCACCACCGTATACCCCAGAGTTTGGGCTTGTTCTTTGAGGCTGGCATTGATCCAGATGGCATCCAACCCAAATGCAGGATCTTTGGTTTTCACACCTTCCAGATTACCGAACACTTGACCCGGGTTAATCGCCAATTCCTTGTCGGGGTAAACATCTGCTTCCGCCACGGCTACTCCCATCAAACTGATTCTGTAACCTGTTGGCATCAAATCCAGATTGTCGCGAATATGCACAGAAGGAATCAGGAACCCCATGTCTTGCGATAATTTTTTACGCACCCCTTTAATTCGTCCAAGCAACTCTCCACCCTGATTTTTATCGACCATAGGGATCAAGCGATAACCCACTTCAAGGCCAATCACATCAACAGGCTGGACATCGTCCCAACTGAGTTCACTGGCAGGTTCAGGGCTGGCAGACGGTAAAGCAGGTGGTGTACGCGGCGGGGATATAGTGGTTGAACCCATTGGTGGAGCGAAGTCAGCCATACCACTTCCCGCTGGAATATATTGGTTTTGCTCAACCACTTCCGGCTGTTGTTGTTTCCAGAAAATGTAATAAGCCAATGCCGCACAAATTGTGCCCAACCCCAGAAAAGCCACATGCGGCATCCCGGGGATAATTCCTATAATTAACATGATGATAGAGGAAATAGCTAAAGCTTTGGGCGAGGTGAACATCTGGCTTACCATCTGCGCGCCCATATCCTGGGAAGTATTCACACGAGTAACCAGAATGGCCGAGGCGACTGACAACAGGAGCGAAGGAATCTGTGCCACCAGGCCATCGCCAATAGTTAACAGGGTGTACTTTTCCATGGCATCGGAAAACTCAAGATTGTGCTGGATCATCCCTATACCCAAACCACCAAATACATTAATAAACATAATCATGATGCCCGCAATCGCATCACCACGAACAAACTTGCTGGCACCATCCATAGAACCATAAAAATCGGCTTCGGCTGCAACTTCCTTACGGCGTGCACGGGCTGTGTCCTGATCAATCAATCCAGCATTCAAATCAGCATCAATCGCCATTTGTTTGCCTGGCATGGCATCCAAAGTAAATCGGGCGCTCACTTCCGAAATACGTCCGGCACCCTTGGTCACCACAACAAAATTGATGATCATCAAAATCACAAACACCACCACACCCACCGCGTAATTACCGCCAATCACTACATGACCAAAGGCTTCAACGACTTTACCGGCGGCATCACCGCCCTCATGACCTTCCAATAAAATGACGCGCGTCGAAGCCACGTTCAAACCCAGACGCAACAGAGTAGCGATCAACAAAATGGTGGGGAAGGCAGCAAAATCCAGCGGTCTCAGGGCATACACACTGACCAGTAATACCACCAGTGATAACGCAATGTTGAAGGTAAAGAAAATATCCAAAAGAAAGGCGGGAATTGGCAATATGATCATCGCCAACAACATCAATAACAACAAAGGAATGCCCAAATTTCCACGCCCTGCCCCACCGATTGAAGCCAGAGCAGATTTTCCTTGAATATTGTTTAACTGTGAAAAAGTCGGTAAAGCCATAATGTCGATTTCTTGACGGTTATTAAACGTTATATCCCTCATCGCAAGAAGCGTACCGACTGACATTGAATGGTGTAAATTTCGTATCAACCGATAAATAGTACAATTGACTTTGTGAAAAACAGGTTCAAAATGTTGGCTCCGAATTACTCGGTTAATAACAATAATTTTTGAGGCTAACCCACTATGAAACGCTCATCTGTTTTTAAACCCGCTTTGGTTTTATTGATTGGTTCTTCCCTGTTTACACAAGCAATTTTTGCCCAGGCAGATTCTCAACTCAACCCAAACTATATCTATATGTACAAAGGTGAACCCCTGAATCGAGGTATCAGTTTGGGTGATCCCGACAATTGGTCTCTTTCTGTTTCAGGACGGGAAGGAACCTCCACAGGTGGTGCTATATCGGTTAAACCCGTTAGTTTCAAGGATTCAGCTGATGCCATTCAACTGACCTGGCACAAAAAATCCAAGCAAGGAAGTTTCTCGATTTATGGAAGCAATATCGATCTTTCAAAATACAAGGATGCAGTTTCACTCACCATTGATATGCGAATTGATGAAAAACCCAAAGCAGATGTCAAGATAGGTATGGATTGTGGTTACCCCTGCCGTGCCGAAATCAAAATAAACAAGATGATTAAATCCATGAAACAAGGCGAATGGTTTTCCCTGCCCATTCCGCTCAACTGTTTCAAGAGTGACAATTTTGACCTGAGTAAAATCAACGGCCCTTTCACTATTTCAACCAGCGACAAATTTACTCTCAGTATTACCAATGTCCGACTCGAAAAAATGGCAGAGGGTGAAAAAGGTTGCGCCAAAGATAAATAGATCCCCTGAAAAAAACCTCATATAGCCGTTGATTGCAAACTCAACGGCTTTTTTGTTTCTGATCAACTATTTACCCCAAAGCACAAAGCTGCAACAATCCCCAAAGACACCCACGCATTGGAATTTGCTATGAATGCGAATCAACCTTTTAACCCCGATAATATTTGCCCGCATGACCGCAAAGTCAGCTGTGGGAATTGTCGGCTCAACACTATTTGCCTGCCCATCAGTTTGCATATTGATGATGTGGAAAAACTAAACCAGATAGTTCAACGCGGAAAACCTCTGCAAAAAGGGGATTACCTATACAGAGCCAGTGACAAATTTGATTCTGTGTATGCCATTCGTTCCGGTGCCGTTAAAGCCTTAAGTATCAGCGACAAAGGTGAAGAACAAGTCACCGGATTTTATTTACCCGGTGAAGTGGTTGGTATGGATGGTATTGCCAATGGCTACTACACCAACTCGGTAATCGCGTTGGAAACCGCATCAGTTTGCGAAATTCCTTTCAACAGAATGGAAGAACTGAGCTTGAAGATACCATCTTTACAAAGAAAT
The DNA here is from genome assembly GCA_946481095.1 of uncultured Cellvibrio sp. The sequence continues at coordinate 44,827 of CAMLML010000014.1, read as the reverse complement.
TTTTTTCAACTTATGAGCCGCGAAATTACTCAGGATCATCAAGTCATTACGCTCTTGAGCAAAAGCAGTGCAGAAGAACGAATCGCGGCTTTGTTATTAAGTATTTCGAATCGCAACAGCAGACGTAATTTATCCGCGGCCACTTTTTTCCTGCCTATGTCCCGCACTGATATAGGCAATTATTTGGGGCTCACTATCGAAACCGTAAGCCGAATTTTCACCCGATTACAACAACAGCAAGTAATTGCCGTGGATAAAAAAGAAATTCAAATTATCGACATGGATGGCTTGCATAAGATTGCCAACGGTGGAGATATTTGTCACTCATGAGCCGTCTCGATAAAGCCCTGTCTGCGTTTGACTTAGCCAATCAGCAAGACCCGAATAAAGAACTGGTAGCAGGAGAAATGGTTGCAAAGGAATGGATTTACGCGCAACGAATGACAGCACGATTGCATGTCTTTTGCGATAACCCTTCTGAAGAATTACAACTGGCGGCAAGAGCACAACATATATGCCGCTGGAAAATTCCACGTGATGCTTACCCTATGGACAGATCAGGTTACAAAAAATGGCGGCTTGATCTTGCTGTATTTCATGGCGAAACGGCCGGAAAAATAATGTCCGATAATGGTTACGGAAATGACACTATTGAACGGGTAAAAGATTTATTACTCAAACGCGGATTAAAACGCGATGACGAAGTGCAAGCACTTGAAGATGTTATCTGTCTGGTCTTTTTGGAGTTTTATCTTGAAGATTTTGCAGCAAAACACGACGAACCCAAACTGATCGATATTATTCAAAAAACCTGGAACAAAATGTCTGAAAAAGGTCATGCTGCTGCACTCAAACTGCCTCTATCAGAAAGCATGTTGCAATTAGTCACTAAAGCCCTTGGCTGAGTCATTTCTCCAGGCCTCAAACCACCCCCCCATTAAATTAATAACGAGAATTTTATGTATCTGGCACTCAAACATCTGCACCTGACTTTAATCGCTATAGCCTTCGCACTGTTCTTATTGCGCAGCTTCTGGCTGATCACCAACTCATCCCTGTTACAAAAGAAATTATTCAAAATACTGCCTCACCCGATTAACCTGATCATGATCCTGAGCGGATTCGCAGTAGCTTATGCTGCCAGCTATCCACTATCCAGCCCCTGGATAATTGCCAAGCTTGTTGCATTGGTCATTTTCGTTATTCTCGGGTTACTGACATTCAAACAAACAACCAAACCCAGACAATTACTGTTTTTTTCGGCAGCTTTATTAACCTTCGTCTATATTGTGAGTGTAGCGGTAACCAAGTTACCAACCCTGACAGGAGCCTGAAACGGAACTTGACTGATCACAAAAAGTGATTTATATCACATACCTAAGGCGCACAAATCGGCAGTGCGCGTCTTGAAAGTATGGGTTCCCTCCTCTCATAACACTATATAGGGCGAGTCGATATGAAAGAATTATGGGTAGCATTATTAATATTGCTCTTCTGTCCACTGGCACTGGCTTGCGATGAAACCTGCAAGCGTACCAAGGCCGAGACAGATAACAACATCAAATTTGCCAGTTATCTCAACAGTAAATATTGCTCGACAACGACCAAAGGGTTCGTATTGCAAGAGGTCAAAAGTTTACAAGCTTACAGAGACAAACAATTGGCAACCGCACATCGGGGTGGCGCAAAAAATATTCGCAACTTTGTGATGCAACGTAAAGAATGGTTAAGCGAATGTGATCGATATCTGGAACTAACAGGTCAGGGGCGTGTGTTTTTTAACAAGGAAACAACTGACAAAATCACATCAACCATGATTTCCTTGTCCGATGAGTTGAAAAAAATCATGATGCGACCACAAAACCCCGGTGAAAATCTTGATCTGGTCGTAACACCTGCAGCGGCCAAATTTGATTTGCTTTTTAGTCAGCTGGAAGAATACAAACTCATGCTGCAACGAAAAGGGCTGCTGTAGGTTTATCAACAAATTTCTCCACCACTTAAAGGCGCCTTGTGCGCCTTTATTTTATAAAACCGAAGGATAATTATGCTCGACAAGATGAAAGAATTTGGATCGCAAGCCGTTTCCAATATCAAGATGGGGGCTGAAACTGTAGTAAGCGGTGCAGTGTCTGTGACCGACTCCCTCAATGAAAAAGCCATTCGCACATCCACTGCGCAAATGTATAACATTCTGGAAATTGCATTGGATGAATTAAAAAACAGGCCTTTGGCTGATCGGCCATTGACACTCAAATCCAGTGTCAATATTGGCATAGCGGCATTGGAACTGGAAATTCATTTGAATGAATTTCCAGCCGAAAATAAAGAAGAGACAACCAGATAATCACAACATAAATCTTGCCGGAAAATCCGGTGTGGATGATTATTTCTTCTGCACCAATGAATAATGTTTTTGTTCTTCCCGTTTTTGAATTTTGTCCTGACGTTTTTTTTGTCTTTCGGGCGGTAACATGCCTATGTGTTTTTCGTTGCGTTGTTTTGCCAAATCAATTTGACGCTGTCGTTCGGAAAAACGAGTGCGCTGATCTTCAGTTAATTTATCAAAACAACGCGGACAGCTCACTCCCGGCATATAATATTCCGATTGCTTATCCTCTTCCGTAATTGGGAAACGACACGCATGACATTGATCATAAATGCCCTTTTCCAAACTGTGATTAACAGCAACCCGATTATCAAAAACAAAACAATCGCCTTGCCACAAACTCTGCTCGGCAGGTACATCTTCCAAATATTTTAATATGCCACCTTCAAGGTGAAAAACCTGATCGAAGCCCTGCTCTTTTAAATAGGCTGTCGATTTTTCACAACGAATACCGCCCGTACAAAACATGGCAACTTTTTTATGTTTTTGGGGATTGAGATTTTCAGCGACCCACTGCGGAAACTCACGAAAGGTTTCAGTTTTGGGATCAATTGCATTTTTAAAAGTACCAATTTCATATTCATAACTGTTGCGTGTATCCACTACCACAACATCGGGATCACTAATCAATGCATTCCAATCTTTGGGTTTTACATAAGTTCCCACTATTTTTTGTGGATCAATTCCTTCAACCCCCATAGTGACAATTTCTTTTTTCAGTTTTACTTTCATGCGATAAAAAGGTTGTTCATCATAAAACGATTCTTTGTAACTCATTCCGATAAAGCGCTCGTCTGTTTGCAAATAAACAACCAGTGCATTGATGGATTCACGTGTGCCCGAGACAGTTCCGTTAATTCCTTCAGGTGCCAGCAACAAGGTTCCTTTTAATCCTTCCCTGTCACAAAACTGCTTTAATCGGGGCACTATGTCCTGAAAGTCAGGCAAGCGGACAAATTTATAGAGAGCAGCAACAACAAACTGTTTCATAAATAGACAATACCAACGGAGAAATGGATAGATTAAGGGCGCGCATTATAGGCGTTTGATTTTTGATCAACCAGTTAATTATGAACCTGTTTTCCCATACAAGCGGGAGAATCCGGAACCTTTGCTGATGCCCACTCATCCGGGGAATAAGTGTGCATAGCCAGGGCATGGACTCCGGCAGCCATAGCTTCAGCCAAAGCCGCATAGACAGCTTGCTGGCGTTGCACCTGCCGCTTGCCATTAAACGATGCCGACACTATCACTAACTTGAAATGGGACTCTGAACCTTTGGGCACTGCATGCCCATGACTTTCATTTTCAACCGACAAATATTCCGGTGAAAAAGCATCCTGAAGTTTGGTTTCAATCAATGTTTGAATCGGTTTCATCTCGGATCCTGCATAAACAAGGCGTGCATATTCTACATTTCGAAAACCCGGCAGGTCTTGCTCTCAATCAAATAAAATTAAAATGACGATTCAAACCTTAAATTTTAAGAAAAAGACTAGAAATATTGACGCTCAAGGCTACACTTCGAAAACCCCTAAAAGATGGCTGTACGTATTGATCATGAGCGAACACAAATTTTTTATTAATAGACGCAAAGGAAATGACCGCAGACTGGATTTTGATCCCTGCGAGGGGCTGCCTATAGACCTTTATCACCGCAAACGTCGTAAGTCATCTGATAGACGAGCCCCCAGGCGCAGTATTGAGCAGGATTATTTTGCCTATTTGGGTGACGCTACCATCACCAAACACTAGCACCAAACCCATCACTGGACAGAGAACGCTCCTGCACTGGCTTTTGCAGGGATGATTGTCGGATGACATCCGGTTGACGCCTGGTACTCTGCTTCAACAGCCGCAATTAATACCGGAATCAGTGCTGCATCTGCTATTGCCACAACACAACCCCCAAATCCACCTCCGGTCATGCGCACGCCCGCACTGCCCTTGCCTGCTTTCTGGATAATCGCAACCAATTGATCAATAGCTGTTGTGGTAATCGCAAAATCATCGCGCATTGACACATGGGATTCGGCCATAACTCTGGCAAGGGTTTGCATATCCCCAGCGATCAGGGCATCAGCGGCTGTTAATGTGCGCTGATTTTCTGTCAACACATGGCGCGCCCTGCGAAAACTGAGTGGATCCAAATCATTTTCGGCTGCCAATAATCGGGATAAATCCACATGACGCAAACTGGATTGATTGAAATATGCCGCAGCAGTTTCACATTGTTGCCGACGTTGGTTGTATTCACTATCAACCAAACCACGTTTGACGCCGCTGTGTACGATCAAAAGCTCCCAGGAAGATGGAATCGAAATGGCACGGGTTGCCAATGATTCACAATCAATCAGCAATGCTGAGGATTCCTGCCCACGTGCAGAAATAAGTTGATCCATAATCCCGCAATTACACCCAACAAATTGATTTTCCGCCGCTTGTCCCAGCAATGCAGCTTGTGTTGGATCAATAGTGTTACCGCTTAGTCCCAACAAAGCACGAATCAACACCATTTCGAGCGATGCAGAACTGCTTAAACCAGCTCCGGCAGGTACATTACCGCTAATTAACAAATCACCGCCTTTCAATACATAACCGGCTTTTTGTAATTGCTGGATAACACCATAAATATAATTGGGCCACGAATGTTGGTGGTCATATTCAAAGGGTTTTTCAAGATCAACCAATATTTGCTGTTGATTAAAATCTTCAGCAATTATGCGCAGGATTTTTTTATCGTTTGCAGCCGCGGCAATATAAGTATGGTAATTAATGGCTGCCGGTAACACGAAACCACCGTTGTAATCGGTATGCTCACCAATTAAATTCACACGTCCCGGTGCTTTCACTACCAGATCCGCTTCGCGGGAAAAACGTGCGGCAAATAATTGTTTAACCAGACTTTCTGTCAAATTCTTCACAGTAATACCTATTTGATTTTATTTTAAACGGAAGTGAATAGTGGACTGCTGACGCAAGCTTTGTGCTGCCTGTTCAGGAGAAATATCACGTTGTGCCTCAGCAAGCATTTCATATCCCACCATAAATTTTCTAACCGTTGCACTGCGCAATAAGGGAGGAAAAAAATGCGCGTGTAATTGCCAATGTGAGCAGTCTGTATTGACAAAAGGAGCGCCATGCCACCCCATCGAATAGGGAAAGGAGCAAGAAAATAAATTATCGTAACGCGTAGTGATATCACGCAAAATTTTTGCCAAATCCAGTTGTGCGGATGAATTCAATTCTGTAATTCGTGCACAGGAAAATTTGGGTAACAATAACGTTTCATAAGGCCAGGCAGCCCAGAAAGGAACAACTACCAACCAGTGATCATTTTCGGTAACAACACGCTCTCGCCGGGTTGACTCTTTATTGGCATATTCGAGCAACATGGATTTTTTATGTTCAGCAAAATACTGTTTCTGTGTTTGATCTTCTTTTTGAATCAGGGTGGGCAAATGATCCTGTGCCCAGATTTGCCCGTGAGGATGGGGATTTGAACATCCCATCACTGCGCCTTTATTTTCAAAAATCTGAACCACAGGATATTTTTTCCCAAGATCAGCAGCTTCACTCATCCAGGTGCCAATCACCGCCAGAATTTCCACATCATTCAATAGCGGCAAAGTTTTGCTATGGTCAGGAGAGAAACAAATAACTCTGCTGGTTCCCTTTTCAGACTGGATTTGAAACAAATCATCATCTGATTCGGGTGCCGGCGGGGTTTGTTCAGTCAGAGCGGCAAAATCATTGGTAAAGACATAGGTTTGTTGATAGTCAGGGTTCACTTCACCATTGGCTCGCGGATTACCCGGACACAAATAACACTGGGGATCATGAGTCTGGCTGTTAGGCCAACTACTCTGTTCCTGTTGCCCCTGCCATGGCCGCTTGGTTCTATGTGGTGAAACCAACAGCCATTCACCGGTAAGGGGGTTAAATCGCCTGTGGGTGTGTTCGTTTACTGAGAATTCCTGATTCATAAATTAACTTATAAATATGATAAATAGGCATTCAATCTATAGCATCAGCCTTTGAGTTTCAATAGTTCAGGAAAAAAATCCAGGGCAAAAACGATTGACCAGAATGATTATCCAAACCAAACCCAGCAATATCAGACTAACAAATACCAGTGCCGAACCTATATCTTTTGCGCGCCCCGACAACTCATGCTTCTCCGAGCCAGTACGATCCACAACCGCCTCTACTGAAGAATTAGCGAGTTCCGCCATCCAGACCAGAAAAATGGTCATCAACAATAAAATGAGTTCGATATGACTCTGCGCCAACCAAAACGCAACGGGCGTCAAGATCAAACCCAGAATAACTTCCTGGCGAAAAGCAGCTTCAAATCGCCAACAAGCCGCCAAACCTTTCATTGAATACCCAAACGCATCTATCACACGGGCAATACCCGTCTTGCCAGGCTTACTCATTCCCATCTCCGGATTTAATTAATATTCAAGCGGTTTTCCCGTCACAAAAATGTCACAAGTAATTGTTATTACTATCTCGTGATATCAACGAGGGCGACATAATGAACGCATTTTTTCGGAGAGTCCACCACTGGGATACTTTGGCTTTTTTGTGGGTTCATGTCACGAAAAAGTTCCCCTATAAAAAATCGATCCGTTTCATTTCCCACACTGGCGATGGCCATGTTTATCTCTTCATAGCTCTTGCAATTTTATTGCTGGAACCAATTGCAAGCAGTCAATTTTTTTGGTCCGGAATTATCGCCTACATTCTCGATGTCAGTCTTTATCTTGTATTAAAAAATGTAATCAAACGGGATCGTCCGGCAACCACCATTCAATCTTATCAAGCCTGGATTACACCTTCAGACCAATTCAGTTTTCCATCAGGCCACACTGCTGCTGCATTTTTATTTGCTTGTCTGATTTTAAATTTCTATCCGGCATTTGCCTTAATTTGTTTTGTTTGGGCCAGCATGATTGCAATTAGCCGTGTTTTGTTGGGCGTACATTACCCTACTGATTTACTGGCAGGTGCCGCGCTCGGTAGTTGTTGCGCTTATTCAGGAATCTATTTGTATTCGTTTTTTTAAGAGAAAAAGTAAAAGGTAATATTTAAAATTTATGAAAATACTTTATGGAGTTCAGGGTACGGGTAACGGTCATCTAACACGTGCTCGCGTAATGGCTAAAGCATTTAAACAAAAAGGAATAGAAGTTGATTGGGTGTTTTCGGGAAGGGAACGAAAGGATTTTTTTGATATGGAAATATTTGGTGACTTTACCGTTTACAGAGGCATGACTTTTGTAACGGAGCATGGAAAAATCAATTTCATAAAAACAGCAAAATCGACATGGATACGACAATTTTTTCGTGACATTAAACAAGTTGATGTCAGCCATTACGATTTTATATTTAATGATTTTGAACCTATCACTGCCTGGGCAGCAAGACGTGCAGGAAAACAGGTTTTTGGGGTGTCGCATCAAAATGCTTTTTTTTATCCCATTCCAAAATCCGGAAATAATTTTGTGACTGACTGGTTCATGCATAAATTTGCACCTGTTGATACCGCATTGGGATTACACTGGTATCCCTATCATACGAATATTCTTCCACCTATAGTGGAAGCCAGCCATTACGCGAATGAATTTACAGCAAAACATTATTTGGTATATCTGCCTTTTGCATCCCCCGAAGATATAGTCCCACAATTGAAAAATTTTACTGATTACGAATTCTATATTTATCAACCCGTCAAACAAGCAACCGATGAAGGCAACATTCACCTTCGCCCTTTTTCGCGGGAAGGATTTCAGCAGGATCTTCATCGTTGCGAAGGTGTTATTTGCAGCGCAGGATTTGAACTGCCAAGCGAAGCATTACACCTTGGCAAAAAATTATTGGTTAAGCCATTACAAGGACAAATGGAGCAATTCTCCAACGCACTTGCACTGGAAAAATTGGGTTTTGGTAGTGTTGCTAAAAAATTTGATCAACAAACCATAGCAAAATGGTTGCAGCTACCTAACAGACCGCCCATGAATTATCCTGCTGTTGCAGAAGCGGTCATTGAATGGCTATTGGAAAATAAAGGTGAAGATATAGCAAGTTTGCACAAGCGATTATGGAATCAAGTTGTTGTGTAATATTTTTCCGGTGTATTTCTGAACCCTGATTGATTTCACCTTTTGCATGAATTCTTGCCAGAAAACATCATCCAACTGTGCTTCAACAGCCAGGTAGTACCAATTCTGCTTTGCAAAGGATTGACACTTGACTGCATCTTTTTCGGTCATCACCACAGGTTTTTCACCGGCGAAATAAAAGTCTTCCACACGATAATCATGATGATCTGGAAAATCATGTTCAATAAAATCCAGTTCCAGTTGTTTCAATGTTTGATAAAAACGCTGCGGGTTACCAATGCCAGCTACCGCATGAACATCGGAATGGGGAAAAGCATCCAGTGATAAAACTTCATTGGTTTTAATCTTTACCCAATAACAGGGTTTGATTTGCATACTGTGAAAATTGACTATGGGTGCATTTTTCAATGAATGTTCCGATGGACTATTCACCACTAACATATCAACACCGGATAAACGCGAAACAGATTCACGCAAGGGCCCAACAGGTAATCGCCATCCATTGCCAAACCAACGCTGCCCATCAATTACCGCAATCTCGAGATGTCGTCCCAAACGGTAATCCTGTAAACCATCATCACTTAATACCAAATCAACATGTTGATTGCGCGCAGACGAAATAGAATCAAAACGATTTGCACCAATCACAACAGGACATTGTGTTTGCTGGAAAATACTAAAAGGTTCATCACCCGCTTCAACAGCTGTTGATTGATTGGTGATAGTGTAAGGATATTCTTTTGCCAAACTGCCATAACCGCGACTGATAACAGCAGGCGCAAAACCTTCAGCCTGAAGTTTTTTAACCAATGCAATAATGAGTGGCGTTTTACCCGTACCACCAACAGAAATATTACCAACTACAATCAGGGGTATTGTGGGTGTACGCTGTTTGAATTGTATTAGGCACCAACGACGAAAACTTGCAAGCAATATAAAAATAATGTTTAAAGGCAAAAGCAAAAGTGTCCAACGACTTTTGCCATACCAATTGCGCAGGAAAAATGATTCAAATGAGTTTTTTTTCATGATTGGGAGAGGGTATTTATCTACTTCTCCGTTTCTGGATCCGGCATTCTTGTCGTCATGCGCAAATTCACAAAACCTAACTGCCCTGCAACATCCATGGCTCGCACAACATATTGATGCGGCGTTTTGGCGTCAGCCGTAATAATCAGGGGTAATTTTGTGTTGCCATTTGCCGTATTGCCAAGCGCTGTTTTTAATGTTTCCAAGCGAGTATTAACCAACGCACGACCATTCACAGCATAACTTCCATCAACCGCAATTAAAATTTCAATTTGATCCGGTTGCTCACTACCAGGCGCACCTGCAGCTTGAGGCAAATCAACTTTTAAATGTGTCTCTTTGGTAAAAGATGTTGATACCATGAAAAATATCAACAATAAAAACACCACATCAATCAAGGGTGTCAAATTCACTTCATCATTGTTGGTCGATTGACGACGAAACTTCATCGCAATCTCCTTAATTTTGTTTGACGTCTACACGACGTTCACTATGCAAAGCATCAACCAGTTTTATGGATTCTTCTTCAAGTACAACTACAATAGAATCTATTCGCCGCTGAAAAAATCTGTGGCTGATTGTTGCAGGAATAGCAACAATCAATCCTGCTGCAGTGGTAATCAATGCAACTGAAATACCACCGGCCAATGCACCGGTATTGCCAGATCCTTGAATCATAATGGCGTTGAATGTTTGAATCATACCGAACACAGTACCCAACAGTCCCAGCAGCGGTGCGATATTGGCAATAGTGCCCAGCAAACTGATGTATTTTTCCAAATCGTGAATAACTTTATTCGCTGCTTCCTGAATGGAGTCTTTCATGACTTCACGACCTTGTTTGGAATTACTCAAACCTGCAGCAAGAATGGAACCCAGAGGAGAGGATTGCTTGAGTTCGCGCAATTTTGCTGCGTCCATTTGATTATTCTTCAACCAACTCCACACTTGAGCCAACAATGTTCTCGGTGCAATTTTGTTTGAATTCAGCGTCCAGAAACGTTCAATGCTCACGGCCAATACCACCAAAGAACAGAGAATTATGGGCAACATTAACCAACCGCCGGAAATAATTATCGCAATCACACTTTGATCCTCAGACTGAATATTACGAAACACAATTAATCATTATCGAACCAGGAGACTATTAACCCAATAGACCCGGCTCGCATTGTATGGGTAGTTATTTTGGTACACAACGCAAGATTGTCTATCTGCGGACTATTCATCAATCGCATTATCAAACCAATAACGTTTATAGCCTTGTCTGTAGGCCACAACCGGTAAAGCTTGCCCGGCTTTCCAGCGAAAATCCAAAGCGCCATGAGTTGCCGTGTTGAATTCCTGACTATTAATCGCTTGAAATCGCGCGCGCACTTTCGGATGCGGATGCCCGTAACGATTTTGAAATCCGGCAGAATAAACAACCTGTTCGGGTTTTATAAACTCGACAAATTCAACTGTAGATGAACTCAAACTCCCATGATGCCCCACCAGTAAAAGCTGTATATTTTTTGGCAAAGCTCCCATGCCCAACAATTGCGATTCCACCTCTTTCTCCAGATCGCCTGGCAAAAGAATTTTTTGACCCTGATAATCAATTAACAGTACGCAAGAATAATTATTTGCACTGGCTCGTTTTCGTAAGGGCCATTTAACAAAATGAAAATTCACACCCTGCCAGACCCAATCTGCAGATTGATGGCATGAGGTTGTATTGTCTGTTTTGGCGTACATTTTTTCCTGAGCAATTGTTGGAACAAACACAGGTCGATATTGACCCAATAATAATTCTTCCACTTGCGTAGTTTCCAACAAACCAGACAACCCACCGGCATGATCAAGATCATTGTGACTGACAACCAATTTGTCTATTTTCGTTATCGCCTCTGACCGCAGATAAGGTGTAATAATTCCACTACCAGCATCAAAATTATCTGAAAAAGCAGCGCCTGTATCATAGACCAATGTTTTGTCACCAACACGCACTACTATTGCTGTACCCTGCCCCACATCCAAAACCATTACACCTAAATCAGGTTGATCCGGTTTGGGTAATAGATAATGAATAGTGAAAGATAAAATCAATGCGCCAAAACTTAAGCGGCGGGAGAAAAATCCTCGCGGTAATAGAATTAACAGACAACAAAAACCAATCCACAAACTCATCCATGGCGATAAAGAAATCACCGGATTCAATTTTCCAGGTGCGGTACTTAATAACCATCGCAAAAACACCAATAAATGCTCGATTCCCCACTCGGCTAGGGACAACAATAACTGACCGGAAACAGGCATAATATTTTCAACAACAGCGGCCAACAACAAACAAGGCACCACAAAAAATGTAATCATGGGTATGGCGATAGCATTGGCTACGGGCGCAGCTAATGAAAAACTGTTAACCAGAATTAATAATGGAACGATTAATCCGATAAACATAATCCATTGCGATTTCATGTAGGTAAAAATTGTTTTTTGCAGGTGATTTAAATATCTTACTGATTTTACTTGTTTGATATTTTTTCGTCCTGAAAACCCTAAAACCAATAAAGCAACCGCACCAAAAGACAACCAAAACCCCGGATCGTATCCAGCAAGTGGATCCATTATCACCACACAGGCTAATGCCAAACACAAAATATCCACAATTCCCGTTTCACGCCGAGATAAACACATCCAATAAAATAATGACAACATAACCAATGTTCTCACTGTGGGTATATTAAACCCTGCCAGTGCGGAATAAAAAGCAGCGCAACTGATAGCACCGACATAAGCGAAATATTGCGCAGGAAAACGAATAGCGAACAGTTGCAATAAACGCCCGATCAATAACCCCAGATAAAACCCGAAAATTGCCAAAAAACCTACATGTAATCCGGAAATTGCAATTAAATGATTGGTACCTGTTTGCTGCATAGCCAACCAATCTTTTTTATCCACCAATGTACTGTCACCAATTAATAACGCCACCAGAATACCCTTATGTGGCGAATCACTTTGATTTACCACCCAACGCTGTAATCTGTAACGTTGTTGATCGATCCAGTAAGAAAAACCAGCACTTTTATTTTCTGTTATTTTTCGATTATCACCCTGTATTACATAGCCGGTTGCGCCCACGCCCCGCCGAATTAACCAGGCTTGATAATCAAATCCCCCCGGATTCACCATACTGCGTGGCTTGTGCAATTTAACTCGCCATTGCCACTTATCACCTATTTGTAATTGCGGCAGTGTTTGATAGCGATTGAGATACCAGGATAATTGTATTTTGTGAGGAATATTCTGCAGGGGTTTATGCGTTGAGGTTACCAATGAATCCACATCTACTGTAAATCGTATTTGACGAGATTCCTGTTTTGGCAGACCGGAAATAGTTCCGTGCAGAATAAATTCTTTGCCTGAATCAGATACAGAAAGCTGATGAGCCAAATATTGATATCCAGACAAAACACCAATACACAAACCTAAATAAACAGGCAATAAAAATTTAAGCCACCGGTAAAAGCGGATCAAAAATAATAGCGGTATAACAATCAGAGACCAATAAGGGGAAGGTAAATCCTGAAACAGACCAACCGATAAAACAGCAGCAGAAAATAACAACAAGTAGAAGGGCATAACTCATCCTTGAATTACAAATTAATATTTAACTTTAAGCTTTTTTAGGTAAAAACCGAATGTCTACCCAATATTTTTTTGGATTATTTTGTTCAATCAGCACATGAATCGTTTCTGTTTTAATGAAATCAGTTGGATCAAACCAAATATTATCACTTTCAAATTCATGCAGTTCATTGGTTGCCGGGTTTAACCACTGACTCACAATAACAAACGGATGCCTGCCGTTAACAGTAATAGATTCGTTTAGTGCCACCGACTGAATTTTTGTCTGAATTGAAACACCATGGACGAGCAAATATTCGCGTTTTTTATTTCCTAAGAAACCAAACAATAAAATACCACCACCAATAGCCAGAAATATACTTCCCAATATGCCCAGTATAAATTCACCCAGATGCAATGAAAAAAAACCGTTCACTTGTGCATCATTCGGATTGGATTCCAGATAAAGAATTTCGACTACTTCACCAACATCATAAGAAGGTGGATTGCTGGATACAGAGGATACAAACTGATATTCCTTGCCATCATTTGCTACAAATTTGATGACCGGTGCATAGGTTGCTGAAGAATTATCGGAACGCCTGGCTTCGAAATCAATTACCTGCCCGTCGGCTTTAAGTGAGGATGCGATAAATTTATTGGTATGCTGGTTAACCACAAATGCACCAATCAACATTCCAATACCAATAATCGTAAAAATATATTTAATAATCGAAAGTGCTTTCATCAATACTGACCCTGTATATCAAATGTTATGGCGGGTTGTCGCAATTCTGAACCCCGGGCATGCTGTCATAAATTGGTTATCTTCGCCAGCCAGAATGGGGGCTCAAGCTGGATTATTGATAGTTTTTACCCATAATTATCGGCATAATGCCGTGTCTTTTTTCAGGTTGCTCAGTTTCTAATGGCTCGTAAGTTACTTAAGCGGTTTTTTCCCAGTCCATCGGATATCAAAAATAACCCTGCCCTGCATTTTCTTGGGGATTTGCTGCACGACCCCAATTTATTTCATCTTAACCGGCATTCGGTATCCGTTGCTTTTTTCTGGGGATTATTCATAGCCATGTTGCCTATACCCGGGCAGATGGCTGTTGCTGCTATGGCCGCGTTATTTTTCCACTGCAATTTACCTATTGCCGTTGCTCTGGTCTGGATCACCAATCCTTTCACCATGCCGTTTTTCTTTTATATCGCGTATGAGGTGGGCAAATTCATTCTGCAAGTGGACAGTGACACTGCCGCCACTGCAGCAGCAGTTACCAGTATGGACTTTGGCAGCTTGTGGGATCTGATTGTGGACAATCAATACCGGGCTGCCCTTAATTGGCTGGGAAATGAATTAGGCAGTGTGTGGAAGCCTTTTCTGTTGGGTTCCCTGGTGACAGGCCTGGCATTCGGTGCTTTGGGATATTTTGGTATGCAGGCCTATTGGCGCTGGCATGCAGTAAGAGCCTGGAATAAACGCAAGTTAAAACGCATACAACAATCAAATTAACCTTTTCAAAAAATAAAGGTGGATCATGTCCACCTTCAGGTCACTGTTACACAACTATTGAATCAGGATTTTTTCGGCTTGATAACCTTCGGCGAATGATTTGCCGCGCGCAATTTTTTCTCGTGACGTTCACGTGCCATTTTTTCTTCGCGACTGGGCTCAACAATTTTGGTGGCCTTGTTGCTGTCAAAACCGGCCGTTAGACACAAATCTGCAATTTCTTTTTCGGTTAATTCCAACCATTGCCCAACACGCACATGTGATGGAATAAAAATATTGCCGTAACGTACACGTTTTAATCGACTGACTTTAACACCTTGCGACTCCCATAAACGGCGCACTTCACGATTTCGCCCTTCCATAACCACGCAATAAAACCAACGATTACGCGACTCACCCGCTCCTTCCACAATATCGGTAAATCGTGCAACACCATCTTCCAGCAATACACCTTCACGTAATGCACGTAACATTTCATCGTCAACTGCACCTTGAATACGCACTAAATATTCACGATCAATAACAGACGATGGATGCATGAGTTTATTTGCCAATTCTCCATCATTAGTAAACAACAACAAACCACTGGTATTAAAATCCAAACGCCCTACAGAAATCCACCGCTCACCTTTTATTGATGGCAATCGATCATAAACACTTGGGCGCCCTTCGGGATCAGAACGCGAACAAATTTCACCTTCTGGTTTGTTATACAGAATGACCCGACGACGTGAAGCTTCAGGACTGATAACAATCCTCTGACCATTCACAAAAATTTTATCTTTAGGTGTAACACGATCACCCAGCTTTGCAATTCGATCATTTATTTTGATGTGTCCGGCTTCAATAATGCCCTCTATTTCCCGACGGGAACCTATTCCGGTACGAGCCAATACCTTTTGTAATTTTTCA
Organism: uncultured Cellvibrio sp.; assembly: GCA_946481095.1. The sequence continues at coordinate 29,238 of CAMLML010000014.1, read as the reverse complement.
CCAACAGGCGCTGAAGCTTGTGCAGACTCGGCAGAGGAATGATCAACCTTTGTTGATTTTTTCTCTGCTGGTTTTTTTTGATAAGTTTTCTTTTCAACTGTTTTCTTTTCAGTCAATTTTTTTTCAGTTGTCGATTTTGCTTTGTTAGCAACCGCTGGCTTCACAGCCCTGGCGGGTTTTTGGGGTTTGTCTGTAATTTTTTTCACCTTAAAAAATAAAAATAGAATTCAAATCTTCACCCCCTCCTAACCTCCCCCTTGGCAAGGGGGGAGGTTAGGAGGGGGTGAAATTAATTTTCTGGCTGCTTCTCTATTCCTGCTTCCATTTCATCATCCACTGCATCCATAAATGCTTCTTCACCATCAACAAACTCTTCAGTCACCGGTTGCGCTTCCAATTCAGTTAGTGATGGCAAATCGGTTTGATCAGGAATTGGTGCATCAGTGTCTTTTTCACCGACTCCGTCTTCAACCAAATTTAACATTGGATTGATTTCATCCAGATCACGGATCTCACTCAAGCTGGGCAACTCTTCCAAACTTTTTAAATTGAAATAATCCAAAAATTGTCGGGTGGTAGCATATAAAGATGGGCGACCCGGAACATCTCTGTGACCCACCACCTTTACCCAATCACGCTCCAATAAAGTTTTCATGATATGCGAACTGACAGCCACACCACGAATTTCTTCGATATCACCGCGAGTAATCGGTTGGCGATACGCGATTAACGATAAAGTTTCCAACAATGCACGCGAATATTTTTGAGGTTTTTCATCCCACAAACGACCAACCCAGGGAGCCAGATCATCACAGACTTGAAAACGCCAACCGGAAGCGACTTCTTTTAATTCAAAACCGCGACCTTTGGTTTCTGCTTGAATATCTTCCAAGGCTGCTTGAATTTCTTCTTTGTCAGGTGCAACAAAAGTGTCAAACAATTCAAGAATTTTTGCCACTGACATGGGCTGTCCCGCAGCCAAAACTGCGCCTTCGACAATACGACGCAACATGGCTTGATCAACCGGTTTTTGCGTAGGTAATGCAACCTCAACGCTGTCATCAACATCCGCTTGCGCAACCTCATTTATGTCAGATTGATCAAACTCATCCGTTTCATGATCATCAGTAATGTCGTTCATAATATTTCACAAATAATAAGTAAAAATAAAAAATTATTGACTGCGTGCTTTAACGTGAATCGGGCCAAAATCTTCGCTCTGCACAATTTCTACCAAAGATTCTTTAATTAACTCCATCACGGCCAGGAAAGTGACAACAACCCCCAAACGTCCTTCTTCTACTTTAAATAAACTCACAAAAGGCACAAAACTTTGATTGGCCAATCTATCCAGAACTTGCGCCATACGTTCGCGAGTGGATAATTTTTCTTTTGATACGTGATGTGATTCAAACATGTCAGCACGACGCAAAACTTCAGAAAGTGCCAACAATAATTCCTGCAATTCCACATCAGGTTCAGGCCGGATCAAACTGCGATCAGGTGCTTGTGCAGAGGCTACAAAGATATTACGTCCAACACGGGGCAAAGCGTCCACATCCTCTGCCGCTTTTTTGAATCGTTCATACTCTTGCAAACGACGAATCAGGGATGCACGAGGATCTTCCTCTTCCTCGATTTCGTCACCGGAACGCGGCAATAACATGCGCGATTTGATTTCCGCCAACATAGCGGCCATCACCAGATATTCCGCGGCCAATTCAAACTGATGTGACTGCATTAGATCCACATAAGCCATATATTGGGTTGTGATTTGTGAAACGTTGATATCCAGAATGTCGATGTTCTGACGACGAATCAGATAAAGCAGTAAATCCAAAGGACCTTCGAATGCCTCAAGGAAAACTTCCAATGCATCCGGCGGAATGTATAAATCTTGTGGTAATTGGGTATAGGCTTTGCCATGAACCATAGCAAACGGCATTTCACTTTGCCGGGGCACAGTCGCTGGCGGAACAGCTTCAAAAGAGTGCTGCACCGGTGTCGATTCAACGGGGGTATCCAGAGTTTCTGTCACAAGCGAATTCCTGACCAAGCCATAGGCGTAAAACAAGGGCGGCATTATAGCCGCAAATCTGGACATCAAACCAATATCACTTATAATCAGCCAAATCGTTCGATTTAATTAATTCAGCCAAAAGGTTCATTATGGAAACACTGACTTCCAATCAAGCCAAGACTCAATTTGGTGATTTATTACTAAAAGTGCAGCGCAACCCAATCGAAATCAGCCGCAACGGTAAACCTGTGGCTGTGATGCTCTCGATGGAAGATTATGCGAATCTGGAAGCTTTGAAGATGAAACAATTACAGCAAAAAATTCAAAAAGCCAATGTAGATTTGGCAGAAGGTAAAATCCATGATGGCGATATGCTTTTGAAATCCCTGATTGAGGAAGGTGATAATTAAATGACTCGTTTGATTTTTACGGATGAAGCCAAACAAGACCTTCTCGACATACGCCAATACACACACATTAAATGGGGCAATCTGCAAACCAAAACTTACTTGAATGAATTGCGAAACACTCTCAAACGATTGCAGGAACAACCATTAATCGGTGTAGATAGAAGTCAGGATTTAGGCGAAGGTATAAAGAGTTTCCCCTATGTCAGCCATATGATTTATTACAGAATCCAAAAGAGTGATTTGGTCGTTCTTGCAGTACTGCACCAAACTATGGTTCCGAGCCTACATTTGAAATAGCTATAACAAAACTTATGACTCACCCCATAAACCCCTCAAAATCCCCTTTCCCCTGACGAATCAATTGCGGAGTTTCTTCCGTCAGATCAATCACAGTTGTTGGTTCCAGACCACAGAAACCACCGTCGATCACCAGATCGACCTGATGTTCCAGTTGCTCGCGAATCTCATAGGGATCACTCAAGGGGAACTCATCACCAGGTAGTAGCAAACTCGATGTCATCAGTGGCTCGGCCAACTCGGTTAGCAGAGCTTGTGTGATTGGATTATCCGGTACGCGCAAACCTATAGTTTTACGCTTGGGATGCAATAAACGGCGGGGAACCTCAGAGGTGGCTTCAAGGATAAAAGTGAATGCACCCGGCGTACTCTTTTTCAGCAATCGGAAACTTTGATTGCTGACTCGGGCATAAGTTGCCAATTCGGATAAATCACGGCACATCAACGTGAAATTATGATGCTTGTCCAATTGGCGAATTGCCCGGATACGCTCCAGCGCATCCTTATCACCTATATGACATCCCAGGGCATAAGCGGAATCGGTAGGATAAATAATCAATCCACCCTGACGAATAATATCAACCGCCTGACTGATTAATCGTGACTGGGGATTTTCAGGATGTATTCGAAAAAATTGTGCCATTTTATTGCGCCTTGTTACGACTGAGCGATTAATTAAATCCCATTAACTGCCACACAGGTTTGGCTTGTTCCGGTAATGTTCCAAATTGACCCAGCTCCTGCCACGGCTGATTTGGTTGATGAAAATCCGAACCACAGGATGCATACAAATTGTATTGATTGGCAATACGCAAAAGATCTTTGGTAAGACTATCGGGTTGCTGACCACTGATAATTTCAAGTGCATCACCACCCGCTTCAGCAAATTCAGAAACCAGTTTACATAACCTGGTTCTGGTCAATTCATATTTAGCTGGATGCGCCAACACTGCAATGCCACCAGCCGCTTTTATCCAGCCGATGACCGTAGCTATTTCCGGCCATTGGTACTTCACATCTGCCGGCTTACCCTGCCCCAAATACTTTTTAAAGGCGGCATTCATATCTTTTGCATAACCTTTGGCGATTAAATATTGAGCGAAATGCGGCCTGGCCACTGTTGCTGATCCGGCAATTTCACGGGCGGCTTCCAATGAACCGCCTATTCCCAACTTGTTTAATTTTTCTGCAATCTGGATTGAACGTTGTTCACGCGATTCATTTTGAATAGAAATTGCCTGTTGTAACTCAGGGCTTTCCACCGACACATTCAAGCCCACAATATGAACACTGTTATGCAACCATTGGCTGGAGAACTCAATTCCCGGAATGAGATGCAACCCCAGTTCACGCGCTGCCACTTCTGCCATTTGCAAACCAGCTATGGTATCGTGATCCGTGATTGCCAGTACGTCTACACCTTTTGTTTTGGCACGTAAAACCAAATCACCGGGACTCAAATGACCGTCTGAACAATCGGTATGACAATGCAAATCAAAAATCACGAATTCACCAGAATTAAATTTAATAAACACCATGCAATAAAAGATTTGGATAATGACCAACGACACAATCAAACCTAACGACACACTAAACTATTCCAAGCCAAAACCCAAACGTGAAAGTTTGCTATTGAATTTGGCTATGAATATTTTGCTACCTACCTTGATACTAACCAAGCTGAGTACAGATGACAGGTTGGGCCCCACATATGCATTAATTCTGGCTTTATCATTCCCGCTAGTTTACGGCATTCGTGATTTCATCAAAAACAAACGCTTCAATATTTTTTCTGTTATAGGGTTTATTAGTGTTTTGTTAACTGGTGGCATCAGCCTTTTGAAACTGGATACCGAATATTTGATTATTAAGGAAGCTGCTGTTCCTGGCGTGATTGGCCTTGTGACTTTACTATCAGCCATGACACAAAAACCCTTGGTGAGGTTTTTTATTTACAATGAAGACATCTTTAATGTGCAAAAAATGTTGGCGGCAATTAAAGAGCATAATAAAGAAGTCGAATTCGAGCAAAGCCTGCGCAAAGCGACACTGATGATTGCCGGTTCGTTTTTTTTATCATCGCTGCTCAATTATTTATTAGCCAAATGGATTCTGGTTAGCCCCATGGGAACTGCTGCAGCCAATGCTGAAATTGGCAAAATGAATGCGTTAAGCTTTCCTGTGATTGCCTTGCCGTCTACCATAGTTCTGGCCACCGCAATTTTTTATGTGTTTTATAAAATTAAAAAGCTGACGCACTTAACACTTGAAGATCTGGTCAATGCACCGGAACAAAAATCCTGACGATTAAGGAATCCTATGCTTTACACCATTATCGGCGAAGATGTTCCCGACAGTTTATTATTGCGTTTAACTGCACGCCCTGCACATTTGTCGAGGCTGCAGGCATTACAAGATGCAGGGCGGTTAATATTAGCGGGGCCGAATCCTGCCATTGACAATGTTGATCCTGGTACCGCTGGTTTTACAGGAAGCATTATTGTTGCTGAATTTTCTTCACTGCAAGAAGCGCAACAATGGGCGGATGAAGATCCCTACATCACTGCTGGTGTATACGCCAAAGTTACTGTCAAACCTTTTAAAAAAGTTTTTCCACAATAAGGCGACCATCATGAAAACACTGACCATGAAAGCACTGACCATGAAAAAAATACTCTGTTTTTGTGCAGGATTAATGACTTGTTTGTCACAACCATTATTTGCAGCTGATCGTTATGTTAATGATGTTGTTTATGTAGCATTGCGCAGTGATAAAAATCCGGAATCCGAAGTGATTCAACGCAGCATTGTCAGTGGCACCAAATTATCATTCATACGCGAAGAAATCGGAACAGATAATAATAACTGGAGTCTGGTGATTTCCCCCGAAGGCAAAGAGGGCTGGGTTCGAAGTTATAGTTTAACTTCCGAGCCAACAGCAGCAATGAAATTAGCCAAACTTCCAAAAGAAGTACAAGACTCTGCAAAACTTCTGGCAGAAAAACAATTACTGTCCCAACAACTGGAAAAATTGCAAACAGAACACCAACAACTTCTGGCAGATACTGAAGATATGCGACAAGCCGCAACCACTTCGTTAAATTTGGAAGAAGATAATCAAAAATTACATGCGGAATTTCAACTGATTCAAACTGAGCGGGACATGCTCAAAGCAGAAAATGAACGACTGAAAGACACTGATCGTTTCCATCATTGGGTGTACGGTGGTGGATTATTACTGGCAGGGGTTGTGTTGTCTTTTATATTGCAGGCAATAGGGCGTCGCAAACGTCAATCCGAATGGCGCTAGGAGAAAAATGATGCGAAAAATAACCGACTTTTTTTTCACACTGACATTGGCATTCTGTTGTTTTTCAGCCAAAGCTGAGAATACCCAGGTATTATTGCAAACGGATTTAGGTAATGTTCGTATTGAACTCTACAACTCGCTTGCACCTGTCACTGTTAAAAACTTTCTGGATTACGTAGATTCCGGCTTTTATAACGGCACAATTTTTCATAGAGTAATTCCGGGGTTTGTCGCACAAGGTGGTGGTTATACATTTGATTTCGCGGAAAAGAAAACCAATCCTGAAATAAAAAATGAGTCAGACAATGGTTTGAAAAATGATTATAAAACTATTGCTATGGCAAGAATGCCTCACCCGGACAGTGCGTCTTCGCAGTTTTATATCAACCTGAAAGATAATCCATCACTTAATGCCAAAGTTGGTGCAAATGGTTACACGGTATTTGGTCGGGTTATTGAAGGCATGGAAGTAGTTGAAAAAATTGCACAGGAACCAACGGGCATGTACAAAAGTTTTCCTGAAGCACCTAACTATGCTGTCAGAATACTCAGTGCAAAACGCGTTACTGCTGGCAGTATCACCGGCAACTCATCAACACCCAGCCGATTGGAAAATTCCCGTATAAAAGATGCATTGATTTCCAAACCATGATTAGCATGAAACAAAGTACAGCATTAAGCGTAAATCTGAATAAAATTGCATTGATCCGCAATTCACGTGAAGGCAATTTTCCGGATGTTACTGAACACGGAAAAATGTGTCTGGATTTTGGTGCGGATGGATTAACTGTTCATCCGCGTCCAGACCAACGCCACATCCGTCCTCATGATGTAATAGAAATTGCCGAATTATTAAAAGATTATCCCGACAGGGAGTTTAATATAGAGGGAAATCCTTTCGCAGAATCAATTAATCATTTTCCGGGATTTTTGTCTCTGGTGCGTTCAAGTTTGCCCGACCAATGCACATTGGTTCCAGATAGTAACCAACAACTCACATCTGATCATGGTTTTGATTTACGTTCTTCCGGCGAAAAGTTGAAACCCATTATCAACGAATTACACGACTTGGGTATTCGTGTCAGTTTATTTATGGACCCGGATAAAGATCAAATCAGTTTGGCACAAGAAATCGGCGCTGATCGAATTGAGCTTTACACCGGCCCTTACGCGGCTGCCTATAAAAATGCTGACTTGGGTGAATCTGTTTTTTTGAATTATCTGGATGCAGCCATTCATGCACAAACTATTGGCATAGGATTGAATGCGGGACATGATTTGAATTTGCAAAACCTTGCCAACTTCCGTCGTGTTCCCGATTTACTGGAAGTGTCTATTGGCCATGCATTAACAGTCGAGGCGATTAGCATGGGACTGGAAAAAACTATTGCGCAGTATATTGATCTTTGTCGAGCTTAATCCATGAAAACCACCCGGGATAATCCTCGCGAAGATTCAGCTGCATATCGCGAAAAAAAACAATTTTTTAATTCTCTGTTAACTGTCTATGGCCGAAAAACTGTTCTTGAAGCCTTGCAAGACAAGCATGTACAAATTTATCGTCTACATTTGGCAGACAGCAATAAAAAAGCGGACATTATTGATGACATTATTCAATTAGCAACTGAAAAAAAAGCAGAAATTGTTTATCACTCACGCCAGGCACTTTCACGTATTTCCAAAAATGCCAGTCAGGATCAAGGCGTCGCTGCCGATCTGCGATTAACGGGCTATCAAACACACGAAGACTTCATCAGCAATCGAACAGCGGAAAAACCATTTGTATTATTGGCTTTGGATAAAATTCATAATCCTCAAAATTTGGGCATGATTATTCGTTCTGCCTGTGCGGGCAATATAGATGGCATTTTGTTACCCAGTGAAGGCGGCGCTCAAATTGATCCTCTCGTCATTAAGGCCAGTGCAGGCACTATTTTTAAAGCACCATTATTACGCTGTCAGGATTTAAAAAAAGCATTGGATGATTTTAAAAAATCAGGCACAGCCATTTGCGCACTTTCTTCACACGCCAAAACACCCTTAAAAGAATTTAATCCCGATGGCAGTTGCATTTATATTTTAGGCAACGAAACAGAAGGGGTTTCCAAAGAAATTATGAATCTCTGCACACACACCATCTGCATTCCAATGAACAACGGTGTTGAATCATTAAATGTTGCCGTGACAGCGGCATTGATTGCGTTTCGTTAAAATGATTGTCTGAATATTCGTTTAATTATTTTCGTACCCGTCATCGAAACAATCAAAAGCGGGCAGCCTCAGGAGCTGCCCCTACAAGACACAGTGTAAATATCTTAAGCAGCTTTTTCAGCTGCCCGTGCTGCTTGCACTGATTCACGAGCAGCAATACGCGTGAAATAATCTTTTAACACTGGCCACTTGGCAAAATCCAGATTAAAAAAACCTGCCCAGGTCATTGTTGTGAACAAGTAAGCATCCGCAACTGTAAACTGCTTACCCATTAAAAACTCTTGATTGTCTAATTGTTCAGCCACAAAACCATAACGTTTATCCAACTTTGCCAAACAGGATTTTTTTGTCTGTTCCGGCGTTGTGGCGTCAAATAAAGGCGAATAGGCTTTGTGAATTTCTGAATTAATAAAGGTCAACCACTCCTGCAATTTATAACGCTCCTTTGTACCATTAGCAGGAGCCAAACCTGCTTCCGGTTTTTGATCAGCCAGATATTGCATTATGGCAACACCTTCGGTCAGCAATGATCCATCATTAAATTGCAAAGCCGGAACATAACCTTTTTTATTGATTGCTGAAAAATCTTCACCAAGGCTGGTTTGTTTGGTGCGCAAATCTACCTTCACCAAATCAACTGGCAAGTTTAATTCTCGTGCAGTGATGTGTGATGCCAGTGAACAAACACCGGGGCTAAAATATAATTTCATATAATTTTCCTGTTATTCATAAATCGTTATAAAGTGACTGATAAAATTTATCGCAAATACTTCTCTGTTACTGCACTGACTCTGACACCAAAAAGACGCGCCGTTTCCAAATCACCAGTCAACATTTCCTCTACTCCAGCATCAGATGGAGATGTAGCCATGGCACCCGCAAAAGACCCTACATAATTAATATCATTACGTGTTGATGCTTTGGCATTACTTGGCATCATTCCCGCCCCAACCCATATACCTCCGTGTTGCATTGCGAGAGTAAACAAATAATGCAATGTTGAATGTTTGTCACCATTCATGGTTGCACTATTGGTAAATCCGGCAAAAATTTTATCTTTCCATTGTTGTGTAAACCACATTTTGGAAGATGCATCAGCAAACTTTTTAAATTGCCAACTCACACTGCCCATATAAGTAGGCGAACCCATGATAATAGCATCAGCATTCGTCAGTAATGCCCAATCCGCATCCGCGATACTGCCATTTTCATCTATCGCAATTAATGTTGCTTTTGCGCCATTTGCAACAGACTCTGCCATACGCTTTGTATGACCGTAACCTGAATGATATACCACAACTATATTTGCCATTTAAATCACCTCATTTTTTGGTTGAACTAAAAAAATTATTTGAAAATATTTCATCGGTTTGCATGATCAGCTCAGAAAACAAATTGCTGGCATTTTTATGTTGCAAGAGTGGTGAAGCTTGACTGGCCCACAAAGACATTAAATCCGCCCTGCTCTGCTCAATGGCAGCCTGTTTGAAACTATTCGTAAACCAGCTTTGAATGGGATAAGGTAAAATTTGTGAAGTTTTTGTTTGCCACTCATCAACAAAATAATTGCGAATTCCTCGCGCAAGGCGACCACTGAATGCACGGGTTAAGGCGGTGTATTTTACATCTTCACTAAAAAGTCTGGCTCTATGCACTTTGCTTGCATTGGATTCTTCACAAGCTAAAAAAGCAGTTCCAATTTGCACCCCCTGCGCGCCCAAAACCATTGCCGCTGCGATGCCTTTTGCATTGGCTATACCACCAGCAGCAATCACAGGGATTTTAACTTTCGCGGTAACTGTTGGAATGAGTGCAAAAGTTCCTGTAAGCGAGTCTTCCGACGAACGCAAAAAAGAAACTCTGTGACCGCCTGCTTCAAATCCTGTTGCTACCAGCAAATCCACACCCGCGCTTTCCATAACCAACGCTTCATCAATAGTAGTAATCGTTCCTACGGTCACAATATTTCTGCGTTTGCATTCTTGTAATACTTCTCTCGACGGAATGCCATAAACAAAACTAAAAACCGCGGGTTTCACATCCAATAAAGCATCGATCTGATCTTCAAAGTTGTAACCGAATCGCTCAGGTTGCGCAGGTGGTTTAAGCCCAAGCTTTTGATAATAAGGTTCAAATATTGTTAATGCTTGTTGAAATTTTTCAGCGGAAAAAGAACCCGCATCCCGATCATGATTGGACACCCATAAATTCAATGCAAAAGGCTTTTTAGTTTGTTGATGTAAAGTCTTACCCAGATCGCGAATATCGGCAGGGCTTAAATGATGCACACCATAAGAACCCAATCCACCCGCTTCTGAAACAGCAAGAGTTAATTGTGTAGATGACAAGCCACCACCAAAAGGGCCTTGAATGATGGGATATTGAATTCCCAAACGACGGGTAACAGCGGTTTGCGACCACATACTTTGATTCCTTTTATTCTCTGGCACTTAATTAATCTCTGGTATTCAATCAATCTTTGGATCAATATGAAGGCGCTTACTATAAGTAGTTAAGTTACATTTTGTAACCACATATCTAGCAGTAACCCAAAAAATTGAGTTACCATCAGGTAACTTGAAAACCAAAATGTAACCATCGAATTGCAGACCATCAGCAGAGATTTATCATGGTAAAAATGCGCAAAAGTGAAGTCGAACCACCGCCCGGTGAGTGCCCACTGTCTGGCTGCATGAAATTTATTCGTGGCACCTGGACTCCCCATATCATCTGGTATCTCAAAGCCAATCCACGAAGATTCAGCGAATTAAAAGCCGATATAAAAGGTATCTCTGCAAAAGTACTGTCTGCACGATTGAAAGAAATGGAAGAAATTGGCGTGATTCATCGCGAAGTGATGGATACTTCACCGCCAACAGTAGAATATTCCCTGACGGAATTAGGACGTGAATTACAACCCGCAATTGCCGCCATAGTGAATGTGGGACAAAAACTGAAAATGAAAAAACTTGCGGGTAAATAAATTTAATTACCTGAATATAAGAGCACACATGTGTTCTTATTCAAATTAAAATATCTATCTCAAATAATACAAAACCTGTCCAGCAAAAGGCTTATCAAGATAAGCTTGTGTATCGGGTTTTTTCTGCTTGTGATCAAACCCCAATTGCACCATTTTTTTGCTGAAACGCGCATGATTACCACGTCCCTGATCAACCAAAACAATTTCACAATGAGGTGCTGCATGTTGCATTAAAAAATTTGCCAGCAATTCAACATGTTCTGCCTCATATAAAATATCACTGCCAATAATGACATCAAATTTCCCGAGGTTGGTTTCGGCATCTGCCCAACCTGTTCGCACAAATGGAATAACATTACCTTGATTGAGTTTGACATTTTCTATTAAAAAATTTTCAACTTCCGGATGGTAATCCGTAGCGGTAATGTTGGCATGGCGTTTATTCAACAAATGACTGGCTAGTGCAATTCCACAACCCACTTCCAGAATGCGTTTGCCCGCAATTTCAAAATTAACCATCTCATGCGCCAAGACCTGACCAGACGCCCAAATAATGCCAAAGAGCGGCCAGGATGCAGAAGAAATACCTAAATCAGCTGCTTCACCTGATTCATCCGAGAACTCCTGATTATCGCGAAGGCTTCGCAAATGAATATCGATACTTCCAAACTCAATAGTTTGATAACGAAAACGTAAAGATGACATTTGTCTAGTCCTTCACGGGTTGGGCGTGGCAACAAAAAGTTTTATTTGCTACGCAAGGAGCTGAAGCTTATCGCTATACCCTGACAGATGATACTTAATTTTTTTCCAACTCTGATATTTGCAAATACTCAATCAAAATGCCCATATTTTTAATATAGGTTGCCGTAGAGATTCCCATCACAGGATTTTCGGTTGGATAAGGCGAAGTGTCCCATTTATCACCCACCATAGTATTGGCATACTGATTATCAGCAAGGGTTTTTGATGGCTCACCAATGTAGGGATTGGTTGTGTAATACAAGGGCGTTGGCCAATATCCTTGCTGATTTAAACTGTGGATTAATTGAGCTGTTGCCTCCATTAAAGATGATGATTCTTTATTAATTTGGGCGCGAAAATTCAAATCAGAAAAACTGACTTTACCGATAGTAAAAAATTTCGGTAATGTTAATTTTAAATCTTTATTCAGTGGTGATTGCCGACTGGCCTCTTCAGGTGGTGTCGCCAGAGCCACTTGATAAGCTTGACGCAAGGCAGCTACATTAATTTTGGTCGCGGATTTATAGTGCGCCAACATATTTCCCGGCATGTAATCAGCATAATATTCGCCATTCACTACATTTGCACCGCGGCGGTGAGTATAAATAGCTTTATTGGTTTTCAATTCAACAAAACCTGGATGACTGCGACCTTCAATTAGCGATTTGTCTTTTATTTCAAGAGAATCCAGCCAATCCAGTGCCTCGGGAATTCTTGCCAGAAATTTGCTATCGCCTGTTAAACGATAAAATTTGATTAGTTGCAAAATATTTTCAGCAGTTGTGGGTGTGTGTAGGCTTTTAGGCTCGTAAGAACGTGCAGCTGCAGGCTCTAATTCTATTGTGTATTGCAAAGCCCACCCCGGTTGGGGCTGCCCCTGTTGCGTCACTAAAAAACTATTCATTGCGCGAATGACAGGTTCACGCACTCTTTCTTCATGTAATGTTTGATAACACATCAATAAAAAATCAATGTTTTCAGCAGCAACATCATCATTAAATGTAATGAATGAAGAATAATGTTTGTTTTCTTGATGATGAATTAATGGAAATCGTTGCGGCCAACCACCAATTGGATATTGACTGACAAGTATAAAATCAATTGCCCGATTTAAAGCAGCCCGGTATTTTTTATCAGATTTTTCCAAATACAATCGCAACAAAAATTTTGCTGCTTCTGCAGTCCCGCCATCATCGAAGGTGGCATTGCCGTAATAATGGTGAAATTCCTCCAAACGCCAAGCTTGTTTTCCTATTGTGGCGTACCATTTTTTCAGGGATTTCTCACCCGCAAAATCTGCAACGTAATTCCAGCCACCGCTGGAATCTTGCGCATGAATGATCGCAGCTGCTACTTTTTCTGCTGCCTTGTAATAATATTCGTCCTGAGTCGCATGATAGGCATCAAGTAACAAATGACCAACACTTGCCGTACCAGGAGGTTGCATCCAGATCATGGTTCGATTTGCTTCAAGCTCGCCCCATTGCCGCGATAAATCAGGTAAATACGACCAGACAAAACCTCCCTGATAACTGACTTTATCCAACATAAACTGACTGGCAGTTTTCATGGTAGACCTGATTTGTGTCGAATTTATTTGCGGCTCTACAGGTTTATCAAGAGCCAAATTATTCGCGCTAACCAGCTCTGACTGTAAAAAAATCAAATACCCAATAACCAGAAAACATCTACGCATTTACCACACCTGATACTCTTTAATAACTTCCAAAAGCATAGTTCATAGTTGATAAACGTGCCGATTATTAACACTTTTTTGTTTATCACGCGCAACAAGTCAAATAAAAGAGTTCAGCGTCAACATCCGCGGTTTTTTCAAAATCATAAATGAAGTGGTATGCAGTATATTGATGTGCCAACAATATACTGTTGATTCGATCCGGAAATGCCCGTATGAAGATTTATTGTATTAAAAATTTATCAAAAAAATGAAACAAACCGAGGTTAATGCCTAACTTTATACAGCCGACTGATCACAGGCAAAATTAGGTTTGGCACTAAACCAATATTCGGGTTTTAAGCCAATCAACTTATAAATCCCCACCGGTAAATCTTTGCGAACATTCTCAATATTGCGCGTGACTCTGGCATGGGTGATGGCACCTTGCATGTATTGCTGCATCAAACGCGCAGTCTGCTCAACATCCTTCAAGTCATCCAGAAAATTGCCATTATGTAAATTCATCACCAGCGCCTGAATATATTTCGCACCGCGCTCAGTCATCAAACGCAAAGTTTCACTCACGCGCGGCTCATTACAACCTGCCTGCATTCCAGCACTAAAAAAGGCGCAACCCGGCACATTGTCTTTGTCGTCGCCGATCTTGTTCACATAGATATAAATCAGCCAATTTTCCAATTGCTCAAGTGGGGAATTGATTGGCGACAGAATGCAATCCAGATCCTGACGGACTTTTTCCCAATAGTGATTGGTGGCCTCGCAAAACAGTTCAGCTTTGGACTCAAAGTGATGATAAAAACTACCTTTGGTCACACCAGCCTGTTTGCAAATTTCATTTACGCCGACATCGCTATAGTTGCTACTCCAGATCAAATCCAGGGCAGTTTCCAAAAGTAATGTGCGAGTATCTGTAGCGTTCATAAGTGGCATCTTGGTTGGTTGATGCAGCTATTATGATACCGGATGGTATGTTTTTCAATCGCAGATACAGTTATCACCAGCCAGTTGCATACCACAGCCGTTACAGCTGAAAACCGCTAATTATCTGATTTTTCATTATTTTTCATAAAATTACCCGGCAAAGATCCACAGATAAAACATTGTCGAATAAATTTTTCTTGACCAACATACCAACCGGTATGTATATTTTTACCAAACCGAACCAACCCATCAAGGGAATTCGGGTAGCCAACTCATTGCAATACAAGCCGCAACAGGAGCCTATGATGCGCACACTTTTCACCAAACACCCTGCCTTGTCACTCACTGCTGCCACCATACTGACAGGTATCATCAGTTTTTATTTCACCACCAATGTTGATGCTGCTTCGCCAGGTGCCATACCACCTGCCCCCAGTGTTGATCTGTTGGTAGTAGAGCCCGAGTCCATTCGTAGCTGGAGTCAATTCTCCGGTCGCCTTGCCCCGGTTGAAAGCGCTGCCATCAAACCCTTGGTCAGCGGCACCATCCAGCAAGTGTTATTTACCGAAGGTCAGCAAGTAAAAAAAGGCCAACCCTTGTTTGTGATTGACCCACGCCCGCATCAAGCATCAGTACAACGCGCCCAGGCGCAATTGGCGACCGCACAATCCCGTGCAAAATTAGCGCAGGACGAACTGGCCCGAGCCGAACAACTCATAGGCGCCAAACTGGTATCGCAAAGTGTTTACGACTCGGCCTTGAGTGCAAATCAAGTTGCACAGGCCGATGTTAAACAAGCAGAGGCAGCATTAAGCCAGGCGAAGCTGGACCTCGAATATGCGCATATCAGCGCGCCGATTTCCGGTCGTGTCGGTCGCGCAGAACTCACCACAGGTAATGTAGTGGATGCAGGTGTAAATGCGCCGGTGCTCACGCAAATTGTTGCCAACGATAAACTCTACGCCGAATTTAATGTGGATGAAGCCACCTATGTGCAGCTGGTGCGCAACACGCAAAATGTGCAAGCCATGCCAGTGGAATTAAATTTGGCTGGCGATGCTGCAACCACTTATGAAGGCCATATTTATGCCTTTGATAATCGTTTGGATACCAACAGCGGCACCATTCGCGCGCGCGCAATTTTTGATAACAAAGATGGCGCATTAACAGCGGGCATGTTTGCCAATTTGCGTTTGGGTTCTGCTGAAAAATCCAATAGTTTGTTAATTCCTGAACGTGCAATCGGCACCAATCAAAGCAAAAAATTTGTATTGGTTGTGGATGAAACCAACACCGCCAATTATCGCGAAGTGGTTCTGGGTGAATATTATCAAGGTCAGCGCGTTGTGCTCTCAGGTCTTGCAGCCGGTGAAAAAATTATTGTCAACGGCTTATCCCACGTACGCCCCAATAGCCTTGTGAACCCCTCAACAGTTGCCAACAAATTGGCTGCAGCTAACTAATTATCATTTAATTTTTCTAAACGGATGTTGAAATGAAAACTGGCAGAACATTATGAACATATCCAAATTTTTCGTGGATCGCCCCATATTCGCAGGAGTGATTTCACTATTGATTTTTATCGGCGGTTTTATCGCCATGTTTCAATTACCGATTTCGGAATATCCCGAAGTTTCACCACCTTCGGTAGTGGTCAACGCATCTTATCCCGGTGCCAACCCGAAAGTGATTGCCGAAACAGTGGCTACGCCATTGGAGGAACAACTCGCCGGTACCGAAAATATGTTGTACATGTTTTCGCAAGCCACGACTGATGGTCGCCTGACATTAACAGTGACCTTCAAAATTGGTACCAATGCTGATCTTGCACAACAAATGGTGCAAAACCGCATTTCACAAGCATTACCGCGTTTGCCTGATGTCACGCGTCAACGCGGTGTAACTGTTGTGAAAAGTTCGCCGGATTTAACCATGGTGGTGCATTTAATTTCGCCGGATAAAAGTTACGACGAACTTTATCTGCGCAACTACGCTTTGATGAATATTAAAGATGAACTGGCGAAAGTTCCCGGCGTTGGCATGGTTCGTTTGTTTGGTTCAGGCGATTATGCCATGCGCATCTGGTTAAATCCGGAAAAAATTGCCGAGAAAAATTTAACCGCCAATGAAGTGGTGAATGCGATTCGGGAACAAAACGTTCAGGTTGCTGCCGGTATGATCGGTGGAGCACCAGTGACTGATTTGGTGGATGTGCAATTGCCTGTTAATGCAAAAGGTCGTTTGGATAACCCCGAAGAATTTGGCGAAATTATTATTCGCGCCGGTAACAACGGCGAAATCACTCGTTTGAAAGATGTCGCTCGCATCGAAATGGGCGCATCGGAATTTGCATTAAATTCCATGTTGGATAGCCAACCTGCTGTTGCCATTCCTATTTTCCAGGCACCCGGTGCTAACGCAATTCAAATTTCTGACAATGTTCGCTCGACTATGGCGGAGTTGAAAAAACGTTTTCCACAAGGTGTGGATTATCACGTGGTTTATGACCCAACTATTTTCGTCAAAAGTTCGATCAAAGCAGTTATCAAAACCTTGCTTGAAGCACTCGCCTTAGTGGTTGTAGTGGTGATTCTGTTTTTGCAAACCTGGCGCGCGTCTATTATTCCCTTATTAGCTGTTCCAGTTTCGATTATCGGTACTTTTTCGCTGATGTGGGCATTTGGATTTTCCATCAACACACTCTCATTATTTGGTTTGGTATTGGCAATAGGAATCGTGGTGGACGACGCGATTGTGGTGGTCGAAAACGTCGAACGAAATATCGAAGAAGGTTTAACACCGATTGCCGCCACTTACAAAGCCATGCAAGAAGTGAGCGGGCCGATTATCGCGATTTCATTAACACTGATTGCCGTGTTTGTGCCTATTGCATTTGTAAGCGGATTGACTGGCCAGTTCTACAAACAATTTGCATTGACTATTGCGATCTCCACTGTGATTTCTGCTATCAATTCTTTAACACTCAGCCCGGCATTAGCGGCGCTCTTGTTGAAAGGTCATAACGAACCTAAAGATCGTTTAACTCGCGGTATGGATAAAGTGTTCGGTGGTTTTTTTGCCTGGTTTAATCGCAGCTTTGCGCGCGCATCCGGAAATTATTCAACCAAAGTTGGGAAAATTCTCGGGCGCAAAATGGCGGCCGTTGGCGTGTATGCAATTCTATTAGGTGTTGCAGTAGTGGGATTCAATATCATTCCAAAAGGGTTTGTGCCTGCGCAGGATAAACAATATTTGATTGCCTTCGCACAATTGCCTGATGGCGCCACTTTGCAGCGCACTGAAAAAGTCATTCGCGAAATGGGCGAAATTGGTTTGGCCGAAGCCGGTGTGGAAAATGCGGTGCAATTTCCCGGTTTAAGTGTTAATGGTTTCACCA
Organism: uncultured Cellvibrio sp.; assembly: GCA_946481095.1. Next base: position 11,246 of record CAMLML010000014.1, on the reverse strand, counting down.
ATAGCTCCAGTGCAGGCATAGTATTTTTTCCGCTGAAAGATTTTGATCAACGCACCAGCAAAGATTTATCCGCAGCCGCTATTTCACAAAAACTGCAAATGAAATTCGCCGGTATTGAAGAAGCCTTTATTGCGATCTTCCCACCACCACCGGTACGCGGTTTGGGCACCACTGGTGGATTTAAATTGCAAATTGAAGATCGCGCCGGTTTGGGTTACGAAAAATTGGCTGAAGTAGTCGCACAAGTGCAGCAAAAAGCCATGCAGCGCCCGGAATTGGCCAGCGTCTATTCCAATTACAAAATTAATGTGCCGCAATTGTATGCCGATGTGGATCGCACCAAAGCCAAACAACTGGGTTTAAACGTGAAAGAAATTTTTGACACTATGCAAGTGTATTTAGGCTCGCTGTATGTCAACGATTTCAATCAATTTGGTCGTACCTATCAAGTGATTGCACAAGCCGATGCGCCTTATCGCAACACGCCGGACGACGCGCTCAATTTAAAAGTGCGCAATGCGCAAGGCGATATGGTGCCGCTGGGCGCAGTGCTAACCATGAAAGAAAGTTACGGGCCTGAAAGTGCCGCTCACTACAACGGTTATTTGGCTGCCGATATTAATGGTAACGCTGCGCCCGGTTATTCCAGTGGTCAGGCGCAAGACGCCATATCTGAAATTCTGGATGAAGTATTACCCAGTGGAATTGTGTATGAGTGGACCGATTTAACTTATCAGGAAGTACTAGCTGGTAACACTGCCATTTATATTTTGCCGCTCTGTTTGTTGTTGGTCTTTTTAGTTCTTGCAGCCCAATACGAAAGTTTGGCCTTGCCTTTGGTGGTGGTGACTATTGTTCCTCTGTCGATCTTATCTGCACTCTTTGGTGTGTGGATAACCAACGGTGACAACAATATTTTCACGCAAATCAGTTTATTTGTGCTCGCCGGTCTCGCCAGTAAAAACGCAATTCTGATTGTGGAATTTGCGCGCGAATTGGAAATTCGCGGCATGGAAACTTATCAAGCGGCGATTACTGCCAGCCGCATGCGTTTGCGTCCGATTTTGATGACATCCTTCGCATTTATTATGGGTGTACTGCCCATGGTGTTCTCAACAGGTGCCGGTGCCGAAATGCGCAGCGTAATGGGGATAGCCGTTTTCTCTGGCATGTTGGGTGTGACTTTCTTTGGCTTGTTCTTTACGCCCATGTTTTATGTGTTGTTGCGTAAATTGGAAGGCAATCGCAAGTACCAAACGCAGGAGCTTTCTGAAAATATTGAACAACCAGGATTGACCCATGAGGTAAAAGCATGAATCAAAAAATCTTAATCAACACTGTTGCTGTTGCGCTGTTACCACTGATGATCAGTGCTTGCAGTGGATTTAAATCGGTTGAAAACGCACAACAACTTGCACAATTACCTTCAACCCCAGCGGCATTTAATTTGCCGCAGGGTTTTAGCGCCGAGCAACCGGTTGCTGCCTGGTGGGCGCAATTGCAAGATGCAGAATTAAATCAATTAATTGCTAACGCTTTGCAACATAATCACAGCATTCGTATTGCACAATCATCACTGGAAGAATCGCGTGCTTATTTGCGCAACAGTAAATTGGACCGTTACCCGACAGTTGAAGCCAATCTGAGCAGCACACGCCAGCGACAAAGTGTCGATATCAGTGGTGATGCAAGTGCACCTATTACAGAAACTTTTCAAACCGGCTTTGATGCCAGTTGGGAGTTGGATATTTTGGGCCGCGTAAGAAACGGTGTGAAATTATCCAAAGCGCAAGTCGCCGCGCGCGCAGCTGATTTACAAGCAGCACAAATTAGCGTGGCTGCAGAAGTTGCCAGTGCGTATATCAGTTTGCGTGGCAATCAATATTTATTGGATGTCGCCGAGCGCAATGCCAAAAACCAATTGGAGTCACTGCAATTAACCCAGCGTTTCAAAGAAGTCGGTCGCAGTGATCAATTGGATGTTGCTCGCGCAGAAGCACAGCTCGAATTAACTCGCGCTGGCATTCCTGTTTTACAAGCGCAAATTAATACTGCACTCAATCGCATTGGCGTGTTAACCGGAAAACCAACAGAAGAATTAAAATCTTCGCTGGCAAATGTACAATCTTTACCAGAAATTCCAGCATCATTTGCTGTAGGCAACCCGGCAGATTTATTAAAGCGTCGTCCGGATATTCGTCGCGCAGAACTAACGCTGGCTGGTTCTGTTGCTGAATACAATATTCGCGTTGCTGATTTGTACCCCAATATTAGTTTCACCGGTGGTTTGGGTTATTTATCGACTGATTGGGATCGTTTGGGTAATCAGGAAACCGAAACCTTTTCGTTTACTCCGCGAATTCATTGGGCAGCCTTTAATCTTGGCCGTGTTAACGCACAAATTGATGCCGCCGATGCCCGCACGCATCAACGCATAGCCGAATTCGAACAGCGCGTGCTAGTCGCACTCGAAGAAACCGACAATGCGCTGCAAAATTTTTCACACGAAGAGGAACGCCGCGCCGGGTTACAGCGTGCTCTGGCAGCCAGCAACCAAGCTGCATACTTTGCGCGCAAAAAATTTGAAGTGGGCAGCGGCGATTTTCTATCGGTATTGGATGCTGAACGCTCACAACTTAATGTGAGTGCACAACTGGCACAAAGCGATATGCAGGTTTTACTCAATCTGATTGCGATTTACAAAGTATTGGGTGGTGGCTGGGAGGTATCGCAAAATACATTAGCAGCTAACACCCAATAAACTGGCAGAACGCGTTAATGATATTTTGAATTTCGAATCAGAAATTTTTAGTGTATCAGTGATTATTTTTCAGGATAAAAACCCAGAAAGACGCGCATGAAAAAGCCAGCTCTTTGCGAGAGCTGGCTTAAACAGAACCGTCAACTTATTTCAGGACGGGACAAACAAAGAATTACCAGCCGGTAATTTCTTTCAATGCTTTACCAATGTCAGCCAAACTTTTTACCGTTTTAACACCGGCATCTTCCAGTGCTGCGAATTTCTCGTCCGCAGTACCTTTACCGCCAGAAATAATCGCACCGGCGTGACCCATACGCTTACCAGCAGGTGCCGTGACACCGGCGATGTAAGACACAACAGGTTTGGTCACGTTAGCTTTGATAAATGCTGCCGCTTCTTCTTCAGCAGATCCACCAATTTCACCGATCATGACGATAGCTTCAGTTTGTGGGTCAGCCTGGAACAATTTCAAAATGTCGATAAAGTTTGAACCGGGGATTGGATCACCACCGATACCAACACATGTAGATTGACCGAAACCGTAATCAGTCGTTTGTTTAACCGCTTCGTAAGTCAAAGTACCTGAACGTGAAACAATACCCACTTTACCTGGCTTGTGAATGTGGCCTGGCATGATGCCGATTTTACATTCGCCGGGAGTGATAACGCCCGGGCAGTTAGGGCCAATCAAACGTACGCCCAACTCATCACACTTCACTTTTGCGTCGAGCATGTCGAGTGTTGGAATACCTTCGGTGATACAGACAATCAATTTGATTCCACCAAAAGCGGCTTCAAGGATTGAGTCTTTACAGAAAGCAGCTGGAACATAAATCACAGAGGCTTCTGCACCGGTTGCTTCAACCGCTTCTTTTACTGTGTTGAAAACAGGCAAGCCCAAATGGGTTTGACCACCTTTACCAGGAGTCACACCGCCAACCATTTTGGTTCCGTAAGCAATTGCTTGTTCGGAGTGGAAAGTACCTTGTGAGCCAGTGAAACCCTGGCAAATCACTTTGGTGTTTTTGTTAATTAATACACTCATCATTCACTCCTAGGCGTTAGCTGCAGCAGCAACGACTTTCTTGGCTGCGCCAGTCAAATCGGTATCAGCAATAATGTTCATGCCGCTTTCAGTCAGGACTTTAGCGCCCAGTTCAGCGTTGTTACCTTGCAGACGAACCACAACAGGCACTTTTACGCCGACTTCTTTCACAGCACCGATTACACCTTCAGCAATCATGTCGCAACGAACGATACCACCGAAGATATTGATGAATACCGCTTTCACTTTGTCGTCAGACAGAATGATTTTGAATGCTTCTACAACGCGTTCTTTGGTTGCACCACCACCTACATCGAGGAAGTTGGCAGGTTGACCACCGTGGTGTTTAACAATGTCCATAGTACCCATTGCCAAACCAGCGCCGTTCACCATACAACCAATATTGCCGCCGAGTGCAACATAGTTGAGTTCCCATGCTTGTGCGTGAGCTTCGCGTGGGTCGTCTTGTGATGGATCGTGGAAAGCTTTCAGGTCGGGGTGACGATAAACCGCGTTGGAATCGATAACGATTTTGGCATCGAGACAATGCAGGTCGCCGTCTTTCTTGATAACCAATGGGTTAACTTCAAGCAGAGCCAAATCTTTTTCCTGGAACAATTTTGCGAGACCCAAAAAGATCTTCACGAATTGATTCACTTGTTTGTCTTTCAAACCTAATTTGAAAGCCAATTCACGACCCTGGAAACCTTGAGCGCCGACCAAAGGATCGATAGTCGCTTTCAAAATTTTCTCAGGCGTTTCGTGCGCAACTTTTTCAATTTCAACACCGCCTTCGGTGGATGCCATGAATACAATGCGACGGCTTGAGCGATCAACAACAGCACCCAGATAAAGTTCTTTATCAATATCAGTGCAAGTCTCAACCAAAATACGGCTGACAGGTTGACCTTTTTCATCTGTTTGGTAAGTGACCAAACGTTGGCCCAACCATTTTTCAGCGAAGGCTTTGATTTCATCTTTTGATTTAACCAGCTTTACGCCGCCTGCTTTACCACGGCCACCTGCGTGAACCTGTGCTTTAACGACGAACATATCGCCGCCGATTTGATCAGCAGCAGCAACAGCTTCTTCAGCAGTTGCAGCAGCAATGCCTTTGGAAACAGGCAAACCATATTGGGCAAACAATTGCTTACCCTGATACTCGTGCAAATTCATGGTGTTGTTCCATTTGACGATGTTGGACAGTTTTGAGTTTTGCCAACGGGGTTATCAATAGCGGCAAACCTTGTGAGCTTGCCACCGCCTAAAGTGAGGACTCTATGGTCTTCTTAGCTCTTCTTCTTTTTGTTTATACCGTGAATAGCATGACCATTCACAGCCAGGGCTGCTTCTTTCACTGCTTCAGATAGAGTGGGATGGCCGAACACCATCATACCCACATCCTCAGCACTTGAACCGAATTCCATTGCTATCGCAATTTGCTGTACCAGATCCGCTGCACTTGGCCCCACAATGTGAGCACCCAGAATACGATCAGTAACAGCATGAGCAATAATCTTCACCAAACCCTGGTTATCATTTGCTGCCAGTGCACGACCGTGATGAGCAAATGAGTAAGTACCGACATTATATGGCTCACCTGACGCTTTCACTTGCTCTTCAGTTTTACCTATAGCGGCAACTTCAGGGTGTGTGTAAATAACAGAAGGAATAATGTCGTAATTGATTTGCGACTTTTGACCCGCGATACGCTCGGCAACCATCACACCTTCTTCTGAACCCTTGTGAGCCAACATAGGACCACGCACGACATCACCAATTGCCCAAACACCGGCGACATTAGTTGCACAATGTTCGTTAACAAAAATGAAACCGCGCTCATCAAATTTCACGCCGGAATCTGCTGCTAATAAATTTTCTGTGTAAGGACGACGACCCACACACACAATTAATTTATCGAAAGTTTCGGTCTGTTCTTTACCGTCTTTATCGGTGTAAGTCACAGCAACTTCTTTACCGTTAATTTTGCTTCCCGTTACGCGCGAACTGGTGCGAATATCCAAACCTTGTTTGGTTAAAATTTTGAAGGCTTCTTTGGCAATTTGTTGATCCATCATACCCAGGAAAGAATCCATAGCTTCCAATACAACGACTTTTGAACCCAAACGATTCCAAACAGAACCCAATTCCAAACCAATCACACCACCACCGATCACACCCAAACGTTTTGGTACTGATTGAAATTCCAATGCGCCAGTTGAGTTAACAATCACATCGTTATCAACAGGAGCGACTGGAATATTAATTGGGCTTGAACCTGAAGCCAGAATGACATTTTCTGCTTCGTAAGTGACAGTTTTACCTTCGAAGTCAGTGACCTCAACTTTTTTACCAGCAAGCAATTTACCGCTACCAAATAAACTGGTTACGCCATTGGATTTAAATAATCCCGCAATACCACCGGTCAGGTTTTTAACAATTTGCCCTTTACGCGCAATCATCGCAGGCACATCAATTTTCACGTCTTTGGTGCTAATACCATGAACAGCAAGATCATCTTTGGCTTCGTGATATTTGTAGGCGCTATCCAATAACGCTTTTGAGGGAATACACCCTACATTCAAACAGGTTCCGCCGTTAACACCTTTGCCTTCTTCGTTACGCCATTTTTCAACGCAGGCCGTTTTCAAACCTAACTGTGCAGCACGAATAGCGGCTACGTAACCGGCAGGGCCGGAACCAATTACGATCACATCAAATTTTTCAGACATAGTTGCTTTCCCAATGGATTGGCTAGCGCCAATTTTATCGATTGCAATTGCCACCTTGTGAGCGACAATCATGACGTAAAAACGCCCCTGGGTTGCCAGAGGCGTTAGCTAAAAACATTAAATTTCCAACAGAATACGTGCAGGATCTTCCAACAAATCTTTGATGGTCACCAGGAACTGCACTGCATCTTTTCCATCCAGTAAACGATGGTCATAAGAGAGTGCCAAATACATCATCGGCAGGATTTCCACTTTGCCATTCACCGCCATCGGGCGCTCCTGAATCTTGTGCATACCGAGAATAGCGGATTGCGGCAAATTCAAAATCGGTGTGGATAATAACGAACCAAAAGTGCCACCATTGGTGATGGTGAAAGTACCACCGGACATTTCTTCGATACCCAGTTTACCGTCGCGAGCACGAGCACCGAAATCACGAATGGTATTTTCGATAGTCGCAAGACTCATGTTTTCCGCATTACGCAGCACAGGTACAACCAAACCTTTATCGGTTGATACAGCAACACCAATATCCTGATAACCGTGGTACACAATATCGTTACCATCAATTGATGCATTCACAACCGGGAAACGACGCAGGGCTTCTGCAGCCGCTTTTACAAAGAAACTCATAAAGCCCAAACGTGCACCGTTGTGTGATTTTTCAAATTGATCTTTGTATTTGGCACGCAGTGCCATTATGGGAGCCATGTTCACTTCGTTGAAAGTAGTCAACATCGCTGTAGTGCTGGTGGCTTCCAACAAACGTTCGGCAATACGCTTACGCAAGCGAGTCATAGGCACACGTTTTTCAACGCGATCACCAACCGCTTCAATCGCAGCAGGAGCAGCAGTGGTTGGTGTTGAAACAGGAGCAGATTTCAAATGATTGGCAACATCTTCTTTCAATACACGACCATCTTTACCTGAACCGGCAACAGCAGCGGTGTTTACATTGTTTTCTTCTGCCATTTTGCGTGCAGAAGGGTTAACCGCTTTTTCGGTAGTCGCTGCAGCAGGTTTGGTTTCTGCTTTAGGTGCAGCGGCTGCAGGTGCTGATGCGGCAACAGCACCTTCCACAAACCTGGCAATCACTTCATTGCTCAGAATGGTATCGCCTTCACCTTTAATGATTTCAGCAAGGCTGCCATCAGCAGGTGCCACTACTTCCAATACAACTTTGTCAGTTTCAATATCAACTAATAATTCATCACGTTTGACGGCTTCGCCAGGTTTTTTGTGCCAGGTTGCAATTGTGCCGTCAGCAACCGATTCAGGAAATGTAGGGGCTTTGATTTCGATACTCATCTTGATTCCATCTCTCTTAGCGCTATTAACAATAAATTTTTAATTAATCAAACATCGAGTGCCTGATCGACAAAACGTTTTTCTTCTTCGACGTGTGCTGACATATAGCCACCTGCCGGTGCAGCTGAAGACAGACGACCTACATATTCCAAATACAAATTCGGATAGAGCTCATCCACAACACGACGCATGCGATGCTGGCTGCTATACCAGGCACCCTGATTCATAGGTTCTTCCTGACACCAGAAAATACTGTTGATATTTTTGAATGGTGCCAATACCGCTTTAAGTTCTTCTTCCGGGAACGGATAAAGCTGCTCCACACGAATTAAGGCAACATTTTCCTGATTGCGTTTAATCCTCTCTGACAACAAGGTGTAATAGACCTTGCCACTACACAAGATCACCCGCTCAGCATTGGCTGGATCAATACGATCAGCAATCACATTCTGGAACTGGCCATTTGCCAATTCTTCCAAGCTGGATATTGCCAAAGGATGACGCAGCAGGGATTTTGGACTCATCACCACCAACGGACGACGCATAGGGCGAATCGCCTGGCGGCGTAGCATATGATAAACCTGTGCCGGAGTGGTAGGGACACAGACCTGAATATTGTGTTCAGCGCACAATTGCATGAAGCGTTCAAGGCGCGCGGACGAGTGCTCGGGACCCTGCCCTTCATAACCGTGCGGTAACAACATGGTCAATCCACACAAGCGGCCCCATTTGTGTTCGCCACTGGTGATAAATTGGTCGATAACTACTTGCGCACCATTGGCAAAATCCCCGAATTGCGCTTCCCAAATTACCAGGCCGGTTGGTGCTGTTGTGGAATAGCCGTATTCAAACGCCAACACTGCTTCTTCTGACAAGTAAGAATCATAAAGAATGAATTCAGGCTGACCAGCACTCATATTGGCCAAAGGTGTGTAGGCACTGCCATCTTTTTGGCTATGTACTGTCGCATGGCGATGGGAGAAAGTACCACGTCCCACGTCCTGGCCTGTCATACGCACGGGATAGCCTTGATCCAACAAAGTGGCGTAAGCCAGGTTTTCCGCCATACCCCAGTTAAGTGGTAATGCACCGGCAGCCATTTTGCGACGGTCTTCGTAAATTTTTTCCACTTGCTTTTGCAGAACAATTCCATCCGGAATTTCACACATTTTATTTGCAAGAGACTGGAGCTTGGGCAACTCAAAACCGGTGTTAGCCTGAGTCTGCCAATCGTGTCCAAGATAAGGTGTCCAATCAACGAACAGGCTGCTATCCGGCTCACTCACCAAACCACTGGCAACATGCTCACCACGATCCAATGCTGCACGATAATTAGTCACCAGATTATCAGCATCAGCTTGTGTTAATAAACCTTCCTGAACCAGTTTATCGGCATACAAGGTGCGTGTGGTTTTGAGGCTGCGAATCACTTGATACATCAAAGGTTGTGTTGCAGATGGCTCATCGGTTTCATTGTGACCACGACGACGATAACAAACCAAATCGATGACAACATCTTTTTTAAATTCATAACGGTAATCAACAGCCAATTGTGCGATGAACAACACTGCTTCAGGATCATCACCGTTCACGTGGAAAATCGGTGCTTCAATCATTTTTGCAACGTCGGTGCAATATTCTGTTGAGCGTGAATCTTCCTTTTTGTTAGTGGTAAAACCTACCTGATTGTTGATCACAATATGCAGAGTACCGCCAGTGCCGTAAGCGCGGGTTTGTGACATTTGGAAAGTTTCCATTACCACACCCTGACCAGCGAAGGCAGCATCACCATGCACCACAATCGGCACTACTGTGTTGCCTTTTTTATCTCTGCGGCGATCCTGACGTGCACGTACAGAACCTTCAACCACTGGCGATACAATTTCCAAATGCGACGGGTTGAATGCCATCGCCATATGCAACTCGCCACCGGGAGTCATCACATTGGATGAAAAGCCCGAGTGATATTTCACATCACCTGATGTATTCAATGAACGTTTACCATCAAATTCTGCGAATAAATCGGCAGGATTTTTACCGAACACGTTCACCAATGTATTTAAACGACCGCGGTGCGCCATACCCAGTACAATTTCTTTTGCACCGTAAGTACCGGAACGTTTAACCAGAGAATCAACCAGCGGGATAAAACTTTCACCGCCTTCCAAACCAAAACGTTTGGTACCGGGATATTTGCTATCCAAATGTTTTTCCAAACCTTCGGCAGCTGTCAAACGTTCCAGCAACGCCAAACGTTGTTCTTTGGTGAAGGTGGGTTTTGAACGCACAGATTCCAAACGTTGTTGCAACCATTGTTTTTCTGCCAATGGCGTGATGTGCATGATTTCTGCACCAATTTTTCCGCAGTAGGTTTGTTCAAGCGCATCTACGATTTCTTTGAGTGTTGCTGAATCTTTACCAATAAACAAACTACCTGTACTGAAGGTAGTATCCAGATCAGCATTGGTTAAACCGTGAAAACTTAATTCAAGATCCGGCACTGGTGAGCGTTGCATCAGACCTAATGGATCAAGCTGCGCTTTTTGGTGCCCACGAAAACGATAAGAGCTGATCAACTGCATAAGTTTGATTTGCTTTTGCTCGTGATCCGCACCAACAGCCCCGACAGCAGCAACTGTACGGACACGACTTTTCCCTAACTGTTCAAACTGGGTACGAATAACAGAGTGAGGAACATCCTGTGTCAATACACCATTTACACGTGGCAATTGATCAAAGTAATTGCGCCATTCTTCTGGAATTGTGTTGGGATTATGTAAATAAGCGTCATAAAGATCTTCAACATAGGCAGCATTTCCGCCTGATATATGCGACGTAGCCCACAGCTGCGCCATACTGGTGTCTTGCATTCCACTCACCTTTAACTTGTGTTAAATCAGCAAATTTTCAATCGTTTAAATGCGCAAAAGCGCCACCGGTCAGGTAGCGCTTTGCAATAACATATTGCGTATGTGCCCTATGGCTCTTGTCGGGTTCAAACCTTTCGGACAAACCGCCACACAGTTTTGAATTCCGTGACAACGGAAAACGCTGAATGGATCATCAAGATTAGCCAAGCGTTTGGTAGTTGCCAAATCGCGGCTGTCTGCCAAAAAGCGATAAGCTTGCAGCAAACCGGCAGGGCCAATAAATTTATCTGGATTCCACCAGAAAGAGGGGCAACTGGTTGAGCAACAAGCACACAAAATACACTCATACAAACCATCCAATTTTTCGCGATCTTCCGGCGATTGCAAACGCTCGATGGCAGGTGCTGGTGTATCGTTTTGTAAATAAGGCTCAATTTTTTTGTATTGATCGTAGAACTGGGTCATATCGACAACCAGATCACGAATCACAGGCAAGCCCGGCAACGGACGCAAAATCAATGTATTGTTTT
>CAMLML010000013.1 GCA_946481095.1 uncultured Cellvibrio sp. | reverse complement strand
TCAAAAATAGTGGGTGATTTTGCAATAAGGATATTTGACATATGATGTTCTTAAAAAATTATGTTCTTAAAAAGTTACTGACTTAAAGCCCAGGCTTTACCGACGCTGCTGAATTTCACATTGCCTTTGTAACCACCTGGAATGGCAAGGTACGACAGTTCTTGTGTGGCGCCTGGTTCGGATGTGTAGTACGCAAAGACTATCCAGCCTTTTAATTGTTTAAAATTCTCTCTGTCATTTGCTGTGAAGGGCGATTTGCCTTGCTCACACTCTGTCAGTAATTGAATTTTCTGGGTAGTTGATAATGTTTTGAAACCAGTACTCAATTTTTTGTTTGCTTCTACTGCGATTTTATCAAGAGCTCCCAGAATCTGGTTTTGTTCGTTAACATCCAGACAGGAAATGGCGAATTGATTGATAAATTCGTGCGCTCTTGCTGCCAATGCACCTGGTGTATCAGTTGCAGGAATGATGACATCACTGACATCGGCCAATAATGCCAATTGTTCAGCGTTGAGCAGGCCTTTTTTTCCTAATCGTGTCAGGTCGGTTGGTTTGGAAAAAGCGGCGAGTGATTCGAGACTGGCAGGCATAAGTACCAAGCCTGATGCCAGTGCCAGATACCTGATCATTTCCCGTCGATCAAACTTGTCTGTGTATTGTGGGTGCATTGATACCTCTGGTTATTGTTGGTCGGAATCGGCTTAAGTGTAGTGCGTATCCGAGCAGTTTGCGGGTCAATAATTGTAAACTTGTAATCGATTGCATCAAGATTTTGTCTGATCTCATTAAAGATAAAAGAGTTGGCCCGAGTTTTATTATGACAGTTGATGTAATCGTTTTCATGTGGCAAAGTCGCAGCCTTACAAAATGAATAAACCAAAAAATCGGGTGTTAATAAGATGCGACAGATTCTTTTATTGGTTGGACTGATTTGTTCAGTGAGCTGCACGGCTGTTCCTATTGATCGGGAACTATCCGGCTCCAGAGTAACACCTGAAACAAAAGCACTTTATAAAAACCTGGGGGCATTACAAGGCAAGGCTTTCCTGTTTGGTCATCAGGATTCTCTGGCCTATGGCTATGATTGGGAAAAGTTGCCCGATATGTCAGATGTTAAATCCAGTTCAGGATCTTTTCCGGCTTTGTATGGATGGGATTTGGGACGAATTGAATTGGGTGAAGCGGCGAATGTGGATGGTGTCAGTTTTGATTGGATTCGTGATTCGATCAAAGCCGGTTTTTCACGAGGAGGTGTCATCACCATTAGTTGGCATATCACCAATCCGGTGACAGGCGGTTTGCACAACGATAATAAAACCCAGGCTGTACATGACATTGTTCCCGGTGGGAAATTACATAAAAAATTTATTGAATCGCTGGATAAATTTATCGCATTCAACGAACAATTAAAAATAAAACAAGCCGATGGGAAAAGTGTTTGGATACCAGTTATTTTTCGCCCATGGCATGAGCATAACGGTGAATGGTTCTGGTGGGGAAAGGGTAATACGACAGAAGAAAATTACATCAAACTTTTTCGGTTTACTGTTGATTATTTGCGCGAAAAAAATCAGCAGAATTTAATTATTGCCTATTCACCTGATCGTTCCCGTATTGATACTACCAATTTTGTTCGCGATTATTTGTGGGGTTATCCCGGCGACAATTATGTCGATATTTTAGGGTTGGATGATTATTGGGATTTGGGTCATGAAGCCAATAAAACTCCTGTTGCAGAACAGTTGGTTATTTTCAGTAACAGTTTGGAACAGCTGATTAACATTGCAGATGCCAAAAATAAATTGGCAGCCTTGACAGAAGGTGGCAATGAATCTGTTTCTATGAAAAATTTTTATACCCAACATTTATTGAAAGGTATATTGGCAAATAGCAAAACCCGACGAATCGCCTATGCAATGGTGTGGCGCAATGCCACCAAAGGCGGCTACAACCAGAAACATTTTTACGTACCTTATAAAGGCCATCCTGAAACAGCAGATTTTATTAAGTTTAAAGAAAGTGATGCAGTTTTGTTTGAGGATGAATTGCCGAAACTTTATTAATGATTATTGATCAGGCAAGTTGATCATTCAGCTTGTCGATTTAATAAATATGGTTGCTATCCTTTGAGCCAAAAATCTACATATTCTTTGGGCATTAACCTGTCCGGTAGTTCTGAATCAGGATCTAACGCTATAATTCCACCATTTATACGAATCAACTCATCGAATGTTTCATAATATTCGGTGAGAGCTCTGTTATCTGATGGTGAATTTGGCATGGCAGAACGATATTTGACTGCACACTGTCCCAGTTTTATTTGTAAATTTTCTATTATTTGATTTCTTTGTTTCAGATATCGAACTGGTAACATAGATTCACTGATTTCGTCTTCTCTATAGAATGCGTATTCCCATCCTTTTCTTAAAAGTGAATCAAGTTTATTTAGGTATTCACTAACCAGAGTGTCATCATATTTGCTAGTATTTATTTGCTTTGCAATTTTAACTATTTCATCGATTTCTCGAAAAAAGTTACTATTGTTCACAGTAGTTCCCCAACTACATCACCCTTTGTCCAGGTTTTGCGCCTGTATGAGGTTCTAATAAATAAATTTCTTTTTCACCGGGGCCTGCGGCTAATACCATGCCTTCGCTCATGCCGAATTTCATCTTTCTGGGTTTTAAATTGGCGACGACAACAGTTAATTTTCCAATTAACTCTTTTGGATCATAAGCACTTTTGATTCCGGAAAAAACGTTTCGGGTTTCGCCGCCTAAATCCAGCGTCAGACGCAATAATTTGTCAGAGCCTTCAACATGTTCTGCGTTGGCTATTAACGCAACACGTAAATCGACTTTGGCGAAATCGGCGAATTCAATTTCTGCAGCGATAGGATCATCCACTAACGGGCCAGTTGCTTTTGGTTTTAGATTGGCGATGACTTCTTTGCTTGCTTCTACCATGGCATCTACCTTTTCTTTTTCAACACGTGTCATCAGCGGTTTGAATTCATTTATTTTATTGCCGCTGCGGAATGTAACTGGTGCAGTCCAGGTTAATGTTTCACCCAGAAATTTTTCTGCTTCTGCCGTCATTGCCGGTAAAACCGGTTTTAAATAAGTCAGCAATACACGGAATAAATTTATCCCCATGGTACAAACTGCTTGGGTTTTTGCTTCTGCGCCGGGTTGTTTGGCTAACTTCCAGGGTTCTTCGGCTGCAATATATTCATTGGCAGCATCGGCAATTGCCATAATGTCGCGCATGGCTTTGCTGAAATCGCGAGCTTCGTAGTGTGCAGCTATAGTTTCGCCAGCATCAACGGCTTGTTTCCACAAATCGGGATTGGCAATTTCTGTTGATAAAACACCACCAGAATTCTGGATAAATTTTGCGGTGCGACTGGCGATGTTTACTACCTTGCCAACCAGATCGCTATTCACCCGTTGAATAAAATCTTCAAGATTCAAATCAATATCATCAACCGCGCTGGTTAATTTGGCGGCGAAGTAATAACGTAAATATTCCGGATTTAAATATTCCAAATAGGTTTTGCCATTGATAAAAGTACCGCGTGATTTACTCATCTTGGTGCCATTGACTGTGACAAATCCGTGCACACAAATTTTTGTCGGCGTACGCAAATTGGCCGAGTGCAACATGGCGGGCCAAAATAATGCGTGGAAATTGACAATATCTTTTCCGATAAAATGATAAACCTCGGTTGTGGAATCCGGTTTCCAATAATCCAGCCAGTTTTCATTGCGTGCATCAGCATAATGTTTCAGTGATGCGATATAACCGATGGGTGCATCCAGCCAGACATAAAAAAACTTTCCGGGTTGATTGGGAATTTCAAAACCAAAATAAGGTGCATCACGCGAAATATCCCACTCTTGCAAACCACCATCCAACCACTCAGCCATTTTGTTGGCAACTTCGTCTTGCAGGTGACCTGCGCGTGTCCAGGTTTTTAAAAAGTCAGCAAACGCCGGTAAGGTAAAAAAGAAATGTTCGGATTCTTTTGCGATGGGTGTTGCACCGGAGATCGCTGATTTGGGGTTGATCAAATCCATAGGCGAATAGGTAGCGCCACATTTCTCGCAGTTATCCCCATATTGATCATCAGATTTACATTTGGGACAAGTACCTTTGATATAACGGTCTGCTAAAAATAATTCTTTTTCAGGATCATACGCCTGGGTAATTTTGCGGCTGGCAATATGACCATTGGTTTTTAATCGCTCATAAATCAAATAAGATAATTCACGATTTTCTTCCGAGTGTGTAGTGTGATAGCAGGTGAAGTTGATGTGAAAATCCCGTGACACTTGTTCGTGATCGCGTTTGATATTAGCGATATGTTCTTCGGGGGTAATGCCTTTTTCTTCCGCCTTCAGCATGATGGCGGTGCCGTGTGCATCGTCAGCACAAAAATAATGACAATCATGTCCACGCAGTTGTTGGAACCGTACCCAGATATCGGTTTGGGTTTGTTCCAGAATATGCCCCAGATGCAGATCGCTATTTGCGTAGGGGAGGGCGCTGGTAACGAGAATTTTGCGTGGAGTCATAAAACAAAAACCTGTAGTTCAGTAAGCAGTTAAGGGCAACAACAAGAAGTCGCGCACTATAACATTTTCTGCTGAAAATTGAGTTTAATTTTGCCAATTGACGTGCCAGCAATAGTGAGGAATTGGGCTGAAGTTAAATCTGCCTGCGGAATTCAGTGTGATGTAAATGTCGAAAAATAGCCGGAGTATTTGCTCCGGCCATGTTATTAAATTGCCAGGCCAACTTGTAGTTCTGCCACATATCCATCAGTCACGTTTCCCGTAATATTCGCCATTTGATAGGTAGTGCCATCACTAAATACATTATCGGCAGCAAAGCTGGTTACCGATGTGTTTTGTCCTTTGGTGTAAAGTGATGAGTTATAAACTGCAGTGGTAATATCCGCTGGAAATGCCATTTGTGAAATAGCAGTTGATTGCGCAGAGCTGGAATAGTTTGTCAGGAAAATTTGAAAGTGAATGTGTGTGATCCGGCCAGCATACCAACCTGGATAAATAGTATTAAAAGATGCAACACCATTGGTGTCTGTGTATTGCACGCCGCGACAATAAGTTTTTCCTGCCTGACCTGCATTATTTCCGGTTGAATAACCTGAGTAGAGGCCATCTTTATCGCAGTGCCAAATGTACACATAGCCTGATACCGGAGTGCAGGAATTGTTTACATTCACTAATTTTAATTTAACTGTTAAAGGTATTCCGGTTTTATCTTCATAGATGTTTTCTCTGAGTACCGAGGAATTATCGAGTAGTGTTGATAAAGGAAATGGCCCTATAGTTTCAGTCGGGATTAATATGCATGCACCGGCTTGACTGGAGCTGGCAACGCTGGATGAATTTAAACTACTTGATACAGCTGTTGATGAGGTTGCGACCGATGATGAGCGACTGGATGAGCCACCACCACAACTGATGATTCCGCCTGCTCCAAGCATTCCCAATGCTCCCAGAGTCCCCAATGCTTTTCTTCGTTCAGAATTTATTATTGCCGGATTTTTTAATTGATCGTTCATACAATGACACCTTTTTTATTTATGACGCTGTCAGTATGGGCGGCGATTGCACAGAAAAAATCGAAAAATTGTGCAAAAATCAAGAAAGTTATTCGGTCATGGAAAATTTATAACCGGCACCGTATACAGAATGTATCAACTCCTGTGGTGATAGCTGGTTTAATTTTTTTCTGAGTTTGGTGATATGGGAATCCATAGTTCTATCGCTTACTATCCGGTGATCAGTGTAAGCGTTTTGCATAAGAATATCGCGCGACACTATGGTGTTTTTACGCGCAAATAAAGTGGTCAAAAGTCTGTATTCAATTAATGTCAATTCAATTCGCTGATGTTTATAAATCACAGAAAGATTTTCAGAAATTAATTGGAAATCAGTTGAGAATTCCTGAGTAGATTGTGTTCGTTTTAAAATGGCTTTAATTCGTGCCATCAATTCCCTTGGGCTAAACGGTTTGGTCAGATAGTCATCCGCTCCAAGTTCGAAACCCAATAATTTATCGGATTCTTCAACTCTTGCTGAGGTAATTATGACGGGAATATTGGTGTTTTCTCTGATAAAACGGCAGATATCGAATCCATTGGTTTTGCCATCCTGACTTGGCAGCATGATATCCAGAATAACCAGATCCCATGACTGTTCTTTCAGCAGGGCAAATGCTGAATCAACATGGGTTGCTGTTGTAGGTCGATAGCCTTCTGCTTTCAGATAATCAGTTATGACAGCGGCAAGCGCTTCTTCATCTTCAATTAATAGAACAAGCATGGTTGTTATCTCGCTGGGTCTTACTGGTTGTAACAAGGTAATGTGATGGAGACTTTTAATCCGCCGAAATTACTGTGTGTGACTTGAATGTCGCCTTGATGTGCTTCAACAATATTTTTGCATATCGATAAACCCAGTCCAGCACCGCCCGATGATCTTGATCGCGATGCATCGCCGCGATAAAGTCGATCAAATAATTTTGGAAGTTGTTCGTCTGTGACACCGGGTGCTGAATCTTCAATATTGATTTGCACCTTATTTTCCAACCTATTCATAATAATATAGGTTTCGCCAGGGCTATTAGTGTAATCCAAACTATTTTTCAGTAATCCGGTTAATAATTGCAGTATTCGTCTTTTATCCGCCAATAAATAAATTGAATGAGTTTTGTCAATTAATTGCAAATCAATGTGTTTTTTTTCAAATTCACTACGCATGGATTGCAAGGCATCTTCTACTGATTCGGTCAACAGCATCACTTCTTTTTTATAAGACATCCCACCTAAATCGGTAATGGATAAATCGTACAGGTCAGAAATCAGGTATTCGAGCCTTTTGGTGTGAATCGTGAGTCGGCTAATAGCCTGTTTATCTAACTGGCGCACACCATCTTCAAGTGATTCCAGTTCTGCTTTTAGAACAGCCGTCGGTGTTCTCAATTCATGCGAAACATCAGCAACCAACTGACTGCGCACATCATTAGCCTTATCGAGAGTACTACTTAAATTGTTAATGTGTTCTGCCAATTCACTGAGTTCATCCTTGCCACCAATCTGTAATTTATTTTTATAATTTCCTTTGCTGAGTTGACCTATAAATTGATTAATAATGTTAATTCTATGAGTTAGTAAATGTGCTATCGGGATAGAGACAATAAAGGCTATGAAAAGAGTCAGTACCAGTGAGATCCCTAATTTCTTTAATTGCAGCTCTAAAAATTCTGCATCTTTCAGATCCTGAAGAGAAGGATTTTTGGGGATGATTAAGAATCCTATCACCTCATCATTATTTTTAAGTGCAAGGGTAATTGAACCTAATGTTGATAGATTCCCGTGAACAGTATGCTGATGTTGATCAACCAGTGTAATTTTATTCAGAATATGCGGTGGTGGCATGGCCCCTGTAAATTTTACGTGATGTTCAGTTTCTGCAGGCGATGAAGCCGGTGAATTCTTTGATGGCTGGAAATCTTTAAAAATACTATCCAGATAATTTTGCCAATCATCGATCCAATTCCAATTTTTATGCAGCTTGAACTTTTCTTCCAGATCGCTAACAAGAGGTGCCGCAAATCGAGTTTCTTTTTCGACAATATATTGATTAAAGTTGTGACGAAAACTGCTGACAGTGTAGATATAGAAAGATGCAGTAAGAATTAAACTTAGACTGGCAAGCGTTAAGAATACTTTGTTGCGTAGTGTAAACACATCAATTCCATATTTTCAGGTGGGTAGTTGTCCAAGCATATGCGTTGGATTCCATTCTGTGAACTGTGCGCAGGAAATTTTCATAATCTTTGCATAATTGCTTGGAAATTAAATGGCTTTCGGTACAGGAACTGGCTAGTGTAAAATGTCACTCAACCTTTTTACCTTGCATCCCATATGAAAACTCCCCTAATCACAAGAGAGGGCTTTAATGCTCTTAAAGAAGAATTGGATTATTTGTGGCGTGTTGAACGTCCTGATGTTACTGCCAAAGTTTCCTGGGCTGCCAGCCTGGGCGACCGCAGCGAAAATGCGGATTATCAATATAATAAAAAACGCCTGCGTGAGATTGACCGCCGTGTAAGATATTTACGGAAATCCCTTGAGGATTTGAAAATTGTTGATTACTCGCCAGTTCAGGAAGGGCGTGTTTTTTTTGGTGCCTGGGTTGAAATTGAAAATGATCAGGGCGAAACCAAACGTTTCCGAATTGTCGGTTACGATGAAATATTTAATACCAAAGATTACATATCTATTGATTCACCCATGGCAAGAGCATTAATAAAAAAACAAGTAGATGATGAAGCAGTAGTGAAAACTGAAGCTGGGGAATTCATTTGGTATATTAATCGTATTGAGTATCAGAAGTAATATAGTTAATTTTCTGACAAGAACCTTTGATAAAATGCCAGCTCATTTTCATAAACAGATTTGATATTGTCTGCTTGTCTAAAGCCGTGGCCTTCGTTATTAAATTGTATATATTTCACGGGTATTTTTTTGTTTTCAAGTGCGTTCACCATGGCTTCTGCTTGAGTAGGTGGTACGACTTTATCTTCCATTCCCTGAAAAAATATTACGGGGCAATTTAATTTATCTATGTGATGAATGGGTGAGCGGGCAATATATTCCTCGCGTTCTTCCGGGTATTGGCCGACAAGTGAATCCAAATAGTGTGCTTCGAATTTGTGCGTATCTTTTGCCAGTGCTTCCAGATCGCCTATGCCGTATAAACTGCACCCGATAGAAAATCGATTGCTGAAAGTGAGTGCGGCCAGTACAGTAAATCCGCCAGCGCTTGACCCGCGAATAATAGTGAGTTGCTCATGCACTTTATTATGTTTGATCAAGTAATCTGCGGCACTGCCAACGTCAATGACATCTTTTATTCCCCAGAATTTTTTTAATGCGTCGCGATACTGGCGGCCATAACCTGTGCTACCTCGATAATTAACATCGACAACTGCGAACCCTCTGCTTGTCCAAAATTGAATTTTTAAATTCAATCCTGTTTCGCAAGCACCGGTTGGTCCGCCGTGACAAAAAACAATCAGTGGTGGTTTTTGGATTTTATCTTGAATGCCGGATGTATTGAGTCTTATGTTTGAGTTGGTGGCGGCATAAAAAAAACCATAGGCTTGTTCGCCGTCGCTGGTTGGGAATTCTATGGGTTGTGCTATAGCAATGTCGTTTGGGTCAAGTGTTGATTTATTCTCTGTAACGGCTTCAATCTGATTGGCGGTGAATAGAAATACCTGACTGGATCTTGTTGCTGATGCTGCAATAAATGCGGCGCACTCTTTTTCGGCAGCAATACTTTGAATGTCACAAAAATCGGAGTCGATGCTGGTAAAACTGGATGTGTTGATATTAATACGAGCCAGACTCCACTTTCCTTTTCGGTTGTAACAGCAAAAAATTTCCTGTGAGTTGAGGAAGCCATAAGTGCTCATGCCAAATACCCATTGCGGCGTTGCAAATTCGGCATCCATTTTGTAAATGCATCGGGCATTCGAACCATTCCATGCATAAATATTCCACCAGTTATTACGGTCTGATACAAAAAATAATTCGCCATCAGGCGACCATTGTGGTTGGAAAATAGATTCATGATCAGAGCCGGCAACCAAAATAGTGGATTCTATTTCACCGTTCGTATTAAGTTTTGCCTGGTAACATAAACTGCCATCCCACGGCATTTGTGGATGATTCCAGGTTAAATAACTGAGAAATTGACCGCAGGGTGAAATTTGCGGATTTGAATAGAAATCGTTGCCTGACGCTAAAATGCTGATTTTCTTGCTATGTAGATGGATAGAAATAATTTCTGTAATCGGAAAATGATGGTCGTTTATCGTTTCTCGAATACATATCAAGCGTTGATACTTTGCATCAAATAACAAATCGGCGTAACGAAAATTACCTGCAGGTGAAATGCATTTCTGAAAATTGTGCTTGATATCGAATTCATAAATAGCTTGATCATCATTATTCACAAAATAAATACAATTTTCTGCCAGACAATAACAGGAGCCGCCATATTCCTGTGCGCGTGTGCGAAGGTTGTTGGTTGAATCCAAAGGTTCAAATTGTTGTTGATTATCGCTGCAAACTAAAACAGATCGGCCCTTTTCATTGGGGCGGGTTTCGATCCAATAGAGTTTTCCCTGAAACAGTTTGACATCACTATAGCGAACAGATTGTGCTGTGAGTTGGTCACTGCTAATTGGCGATGGCCAGAAACCGTAAGGAATTATTTGTGTCATAATGTATTAACCCTGTCTGACTTGAAAAATCGTATGAACTCACTTGCCGACTCGTCATATAAGATCGACATTGAAGTACCGAAAATCAATGTTGATACCCATAATACCTGGTGGGTGGGTTTTAGTGGTGGATTGGATTCTACTGTACTTTTACATTTGCTTTTATCAAAAAATTTACCTGTCACTATTTCTGCAATTCATATCAATCATCAAATTTCGCCCAATGCGGATTCATGGCAACAACATTGTGAAGAATTTTGCCGGTTATTGGGTGTGCAATGTATTTCTGAAAAAGTCAAAGTGGAAAATCAGGGAAATGGTATTGAAGATGCGGCGAGATCTGCGCGCTATCAAGTCTTTGCAAAATATCTTGCACAAGGCGATAGCTTGTTTACTGCGCATCATGCGGATGATCAGGCAGAAACCTTGTTGCTCAGGTTGTTGCGGGGAACCGGTGTAAAAGGTTTATCCGGGATTTCAGCAGCGCGTGTTTTTAATCATGCCATGATTTACAGGCCACTCTTATCTTTTTCCAGAGCAGATTTATTGAATTATGCAAAACAGCATGGGCTTGGATGGATTGAGGACGAAAGTAATTTTTCGGAGAAATACGACCGCAATTATTTGCGTATGCGAGTGATGCCTTTGTTGCAATCCCGATGGCCTGGAATGCAAAAAAAATGGCATCAAACTGCGCAGCTTTTTGCGGAAGCCGAAATGCTCTTGGCTGAAACGGCAATTGCCGATCTGCAAAAAATGGATCTGCGTGAAGAGCGTATTGGACAAAGTATTAACAGGGTATGTTTTGCAGGCTTGTCTATTCCCAGACAACATAATCTATTGCGTTATTGGTTATCAAGTCAGGGGTATTCAATTCCGGAGCAGCAACATTGGCAACAAATTAGATCGCAAATTTTTTCAGACAAAACAGATTTGAATATTAATGTGCAGTGGGGAAATCTGTCTTTACGGGTTTATCGGAATAAAATTTTTGCTTTGCCATTGGTTTTACCCGAATTAAAATTGACTATGACCCGGTGTATCGTTGATTCATCAGCAAAATTCTTGCGAGCAGATTTACCCGACATTCATATAAAAAACCGACAAGGTGGCGAACGCTGTCGTCCCGCAGGGCGCAACCATTCACAAACCTTAAAAAAATGTTTGCAGGAATTTGGTCTGGAGCCATGGTTGCGCGATTCAGTCCCATTGATTTATTCGGAGAATCATTTGGTAGCGGTGGGGGATTTATGGGTCTGCGCTGAATATCTAGCTGAAGAAAAAAAACCTGGAATTCAATTGAAATGGTCTGTGTGAAACACACGAGCAAACACACACTTAATTAATAGCAACAAATAAAAAAGGACGCCGAAGCGTCCTTTGATCAAATCGACAGCAATTTAGTAAATATAAACACCACCTGCGGCTTCTGTTGCAACAGAGGACGAGCTGGATGATGCGGTGCCGGATTTGCGGTGTGCTCCCGCTGCCAGGGTTTTGCCATCATCGGACAGTGTGGCGTGTGCGCCGAACCTGTCCTGTGCCTGGGTATCACTGGCTTTTACATAAGCTGATTGCGACCATTGCGTTGAACTACGTTTGAATATGTACATGGCGCCTGCTCCCGGGGCACTGATATCGCCGGGATTGCCATCAATGCCAACACTGTTACTGGATTCAAGCAGTGAATTGACGGCAAGAATATTTCCGTCACCGGACAGTTTTACGTCATTACCAAATTGGTATCCCGGTAATACGACTTGTGGCTTGATAAAGGCTTGTTGTGACCAGCTGGTTCCGGAGCGTGTGAAAATATAAGCAGCACCCGAATTGGCGAAATGTGCATCATTATTGTATTGGGGTGTTTGATTGATTGCGCCACTGATGTTGTTGGCATCACCAGTGGCTCCGACCGCGAGAGTGGAGCCATCGTTTGATAAATCGACAGCGACTCCAAACAGAGCATTAGGGAACTGGCTGCCAGGTTTCAGGTAAGCTTCCTGCCCCCAGATTCCTGCATTACGTGTAAATACATAGGCGGCACCGTTATTCAGTGGATAGGTCGGGTACTTGGCGCAGCTATCGTCCGGGGTAATCACTTGATCTTTGAAGTAGTAACAACCATTGCTGTCGCCATTACCGTTGATGCCCGTTGCGGGGCTGTCTTCACCTATGGCTCCTACTGCCAAAGTATTGCCATCTTGTGACAAAGCCAGATTGGTTCCGAAGGCGTCACCTGCATTACTGTTAGCGGCTTTTATCCAGGCCTCGGTTTTCCAGCCTTCCTCTGTGTGGATGAAGGTATAAACAGCGCCTGACTGGGTGCCTCCCCATGTCTTGACACTCGAAGAGCTTTGGCTGGATGAGGAGCTGGACGTCGAAGAAGCAGATGAGCTGCTGAGTGAGGCCGCCAGCGATGAATAATTCAAGCATTCCGGAATACTGGAATTATTAAAATGAACCACATTATTGGTCTCGATAAAACCCAGTAAATCACTGGTAGTGCCCACGGCAAGCGTCTTACCATCACCTGAGAGCGCCAGAGACTCACCAAATTTAAGATCAGCACTTAAATGGACAAGAGATGAATTGGGTTTCAGGTAGGCTTCCTGAGTCCAGACGTTGTCGGTTCGCTTGAATGTGTACACAGCCCCAATGTTGTAGCTTTGGGCAGCAATGATGATTTGGTCAGTGTTAATCGAGCTGGAAATGCTGGAATCAGTTGAAAAGCTGCTGGATGAACTGGAGTAGCTACTGTTAATAATTCCGGTGACTTCATAGTTTTGCTGATTGCAATTAACTCCCCATGAGGGACTGTCTTCAAATATCGCAGAAACCGCGAGTGTATTACCATCATCTGACAAAGCCACCTGGTAACCAAAGCGATCATTGGGTAAAAAGCGGTATGAGTTGAGGCTGGGTTGTTCGGTATTGGAGGCTTTTAAATAAGCCTGTTGTTCCCAAAGGCCATTATTTTTGACAAATATATAGACGGCACCTGAGTTTGTGCTGTCATTGTTTCCTTGGTCCCCGCCAACACCTGTAGCTTTACTGTCCTCCGATGGAGCGCCAACAGCCAGGGTATTTCCATCACCGGACAGAGCAACACTCCAACCGAACTGGTCATTTTCTTCGCCATTCGAGGCACGGATCAACCCTATGGCTTTGATCATTTCCGTGGCAGTGTAGGTATTGCTGGATGTTTGACAGTTATCGTCTGTGATACAGGCTTCTACTACATATCGGGTATTGATCCAGTCTTGCAGGTGCACCCCGATTTCTTCAGTCACGCTGGTGGTGGTGATATTGGCACCCACCTGGATAAACCCTGAGTTGCTTTGATTTTTCATCAATTTGTAATAGGTGGCACCTTCAACCGGAGACCAACTGAAGGTCAATATCTTGGGCGAGTTTGCATCCACCCTCACGCTTGGCCAATTTCCGGTGCCATTGCTGGAATAGGCTAGACTACTAAAGCTGTAGGAAAAGGAACTTTTGGAGCTGGACGTGCTTCCGCCTGAACTGCCACCACCACAAGCGGTGAGGATCAATGCACTGGAAAGGACAATCAAAAAACGGGTGATAAACATGCGGTTAATTCCGGGAAAAAAACTGGTCGGTGATTCTCTGTGTACTGGCAATCGCTGTCAATTCAAATTATGTAACTTCCAATTGCAATCCAATTGCAACCTAAGCATGAAAATAAGGTCATTTTGAATGCCAGTTCATCAGGTTTTCTTTCTGACTCAAGATCATGTGATTTGTTCAATGGGCAAATAGGTAATTTATGACGACTTTTCAGTTCCTTTCCGTAACATTGAAACCAGAGTTTGTGGTTTTTCTTGATCTGTCACAATTTACCAGTAGACTCGCGCCCTCAAATCTTCCGGTGAACACAAGATTAAGGAATGTTCATGTCTAACACCTTGTCGCTGTTGCGATTTACGTCCAAAACCTTGAAGAATCGTATGGGGCAGGAGGTGGAGTTACATCTCTGTCATCAGGTTTATCAAGGGCGTGATTTGTTATTTATTCTTGCTCCCCGACAGGCATCCAGTTTTGTCGGAAAAAATGCTGAGCCTTTTGCCTTTCAGTTACGGGATTTATTGAATCTTGATCCCAGGCAAATGGATTTGATCGAAGTTCGCGAAGCTCCCGGCCCGATCCAATTATTTCGCTGGCGTTTTGAGTGGGTAGGTAATTCACCGATAAATCCCCGTTCCGAGGAAGTGACTTCACCCAGCCAGCGCCAACATCTCCTGCAGTGGATTGCTGATTCCCATTCCGCAGCCAGTTCCGGTTGATGTTGAGGGAAAAAACCAGTGGAATTTGTATCCATCTTTATTTGTTTGTTGGTGTTGATTCTCTTGACTGCCCGCTGGCATGTGAATCCCTTTGTTGCCTTTTTGGTGGTGTCAGTATTGGGCGCACTTTTGCTCGGTGTGCCGCCTGAAAAAATACCTTCATCAATAGAGTCAGGTATTGGCAGTTTGTTGGGTTCTCTGGCGGGCATCATTTGTTTGAGTGCCATGTTTGGGAAATTGATTGCCGATTCGGGAGCTGCACAACAAATCAGCCAAACCCTGATCAGACTTGCTGGCGAAAAATATATCCTCTGGGCAATGTTATTCAGTGGTTTCATTGTAGGTGTTCCGCTTTTTTACAATGTCGGATTCGTGTTGCTGGTGCCCCTGGTATTTTCCGTTGCCTACCAAACCCGCCTTCCTGCTATTTATCTGGGCATACCCCTGCTCGCTGCTTTATCTGTGACTCATGGATTTTTACCTCCCCATCCCTCACCCACTGCCATGATCCCACAGTTTAATGCTGATATAGGTTTGACCATCATTTATGGATTGGTGGTTGGGTTACCGGTGATGATTATTGCGGGGCCCTTGTTAGCAAGATTCATCCGACATATACCCTCAGTGCCTCTGGACACTTTCAAGCCAAGACTAATGTCTGATAACCAATTGCCTTCTTTGCCTGTCAGTTTGCTGGTAGCACTGATGCCTATTTGTGTTATTGCCCTGGCATCGGTTTTACCTTATTGCATCGATAGCAATTCCCCATGGCAAACCTGGCTGAAGTTTCTGGGTAATCCCACTTTGGTGATGTTAATGATTCTGGGGTTGGCAACCTGGTTGTTGGCGATACGGCGATCTATGCCTTTAAACCAAGTGATGGAGAGTTACGCTGCTGCCATAAAAGACATAGCACCGATTCTATTAATTATTGCCGGTGCCGGTGCATTGAAGCAGGTATTCGTTGACAGTGGTGTCAACCAGCAATTGGCCGCAGGGCTTGGGTCAATCGATATTAATCCCCTCTTGCTGGGTTGGACTATCGCACTGATCATCCGTATTTGCCTGGGGTCGGCGACCGTTGCAGGTTTGACGGCTGCCGGTATTGTGTCACCACTGGTATTAGCTAATCCGGCCATTAGCCCCGAATTGATGGTGTTGGCAGTGGGTGCTGGTAGTCTGATGTGTTCCCACGTCAATGATTCGGGCTTCTGGATGTGCAAGGAATACTTCAATCTCAGCTTGAAAGACACCTTCAAGAGCTGGACCTTGATGGAGACTGTTGTCGGCATTACAGGATTGATTGGTGTGTTACTTCTGGATTTATGGATTTAGCAAGTTCTCGCTTTTTCCCTTTTGCGTTACAATCGCCGCCCTTTTGATGATTTGCCTCTGGCAATCATTGTCTGATTTTGTATGCATGGTTTGTAATCCATAAAAACAATCTTGTGAGGTGATTTGAAGTGCCCATCTACGAATACCAATGTGAATCCTGTGGTCATGAGTTAGAGGCTTTGCAAAAGTTAAGTGATGCACCTTTAACAGAATGTCCGGCGTGTCAGAAATCCACGCTGAAAAAACAAATCTCCGCTGCAGGCTTTCGTTTGTCTGGCGGTGGTTGGTATGAAACAGATTTCAAATCAGGAAAGAAAAAGAATTTAGCTGGCGATTCAACTCAGTCAACCAGCTCAGGTACAAGCAGTTCCAATACCGGTTCATCATCTGCAACTGCAACAAATTAATTTTATTTTTGACGGGAAAACACTATGCGCAGCCAATACTGTGGCGCTTTAAATGCCTCTCACATTAATCAAGAAGTGACTCTTTGCGGATGGGCTGATCGCCGCCGTGATCATGGCGGAGTCATTTTTATCGACTTGCGAGACCGCGATGGTGTGGTGCAAGTGGTGTTTGATGCTGATGCAAAAGAATATCTTCAGCTTGCTGACAAAGTACGTGCTGAATATGTATTGCAAGTAACCGGGAAAGTGCGCGCGCGTTCTGCAGCAACTGTAAATCCCAATATGCCAACCGGCGAAATTGAAGTCTATGGAACTTCATTAACCATTCTCAACGCTGCTGAACCTGTTCCTTTTCCATTGGATGCATATTCGAATGTGGGCGAAGATGTGCGATTGAAATATCGTTTCCTTGATTTGCGTCGCGAGCAAATGCAAAAGAATTTGCGTTTCCGTGGCAAAGTCACAATGGCTATTCGCAATTATTTGGATCGCAACAGTTTCCTTGATGTTGAAACCCCGATCCTGACACGCGCAACACCCGAAGGTGCGCGCGATTATTTGGTGCCATCACGCACACACGACGGAAAATTTTTCGCTTTGCCGCAATCACCACAGTTGTTTAAACAATTGTTGATGGTGGCCGGGTATGATCGCTATTACCAAATCGCCAAATGTTTCCGCGATGAAGATTTGCGTGCAGATCGCCAACCCGAATTTACGCAAATCGATATCGAAACTTCATTCATGTCGCAAGAACAAATCATGGAAGTGACGGAAGGTATGTTCCGCGAATTGTTCAAAAATTTAATGAACATTGAATTCGGAAAAATCAATCACATGCCTTTCTCTGAAGCCATCACCAAATACGGTTCGGATAAACCGGATATGCGTATTCCATTGCAATTGGTTGATGTAAAAGATTTGGTAACACAAGTTGACTTCAAAGTTTTCTCGGGGCCGGCGAATGATCCGAAATCACGCGTCACGGCATTAAAAGTTCCCGGTGGTAATGAAAAACTCACGCGTAAACAAATCGATGAGTACACCAAATTTGTTGGCATTTACGGCGCAAAAGGTTTGGCCTATATCAAAGTGAATGACCGGAATGATCTGGAAAACGGTTTGCAATCCCCGGTTGTTAATTACATGTCAATCGATGTGCGCAAAGCTATTCTGGATCGTGTAGGTGCAGAAACCGGCGATTTGATTTTCTTCGGTGCTGACAAACATAAAGTCGTGACTGAAGCCCTGGGTGCATTGCGTTGTAAATTAGGCGCAGATTTAAATCTCTACACTTGCGAGTGGGCACCACTCTGGGTAATTGATTTCCCCATGTTTGAAGAAGATGACAAAGGCGGTTGGACTTCAATCCACCATCCATTCACTTCACCCAGTTGTTCACCGGAAGAATTAGTGGCGAATCCAGGTGCTGCACTTTCTCGTGCCTATGATTTGGTATTAAACGGTATTGAGTTAGGCGGAGGTTCAGTGCGTATCCACTCACCTGAAATGCAGCAAGCGGTATTTAAAATTTTAGGTATCAGTCCCGAAGAACAGCGCGAAAAATTCGGCTTCTTGTTAGACGCATTAAGTTACGGCGCACCACCACACGGCGGTTTGGCTTTTGGTTTGGATCGTCTGGTGATGTTAATGGTTGGCGCCAGCTCAATCCGCGACGTAATCGCCTTCCCGAAAACCCAAAGTGCTGCGTGTGTTATGACAGATGCCCCGGGCACAGTTGATGAATTGCAATTACGTGAATTGCATATTCGTTTACGCAATGTAAAGAAAGAAAAAGTTGAAGGTGAAACGCCTGAATACGGTATGTAATGAATTAATTATTTTTAATGTGGATGTTGTACAGATGAGTGATTATGTTGAGGGTAGGCCTGTTCGTCATGATGATGAAATAGATCTTGTAGGTTTGTTGAAAAAATTGTGGTCGGACAGATATGTAATTTTGGCTGGGGTCTTGATATCTACTGCTATCTGCTTCGTTTTTTTAAAAACCTTACCCTCCTATTACAAGATAGAAGCGACTATAGACGGAGCTACTCAAGAGCAATATAGAAGTGTTATGCCGTCTCAGCTCAATACCGCGGAGTATCAGGTTACGGCCCCAGATTATAAAAGAAATTATAATAATGTGTTGTTACAAATTACTTCATTGGAATCAGTAAAGGATTTTTGGGAGAAAAGAACCGGTAAGCGTTTGGATTTTAATCAGAAGAACTCAACAGAATATAAAAATTTCATGGAGTTTTTTGATGATTTGGCTCTGGAAAGTGGTTCCAAACTACCTGACTTTACCCCACGTAAGATAAGTATTTTGTATCAAAATCCCAATGAAGGTGTTTCATTACTGACTGACTACTTGCTTTACCTAAACGATAGGTTGTGGCGCGATGTTAGTGAAACGATGAAGCAGTCGTACGTTGCAAATTTATCCGCATTGAATTTTCGGTATGATACGGTAAGTCGCGTCGAAGAAAAAAAATTAAGCGATGAGTTAACTAATTTAAGGGAACAACTAAAAATTGCCCAATCCTTGGGGATTACTGATACGCCCTTTAAAGATTTGGAGAATGTTCAATTAAGTGTTGTGGATAGCAGGTACTATCTTTTGGGTGTTAAGGCGCTTAAACAACAAATCGAAATATTGGAATCTCGACAGGGTAAGCCATTGGCTCCATTTTCTACAGAATTAAGAAGTCTTGAAACACAAAGAAATATTATTGCGGCTGATCTTGAAAAGCTTTCTGCCTTTACTGGAAGGGTTGAAATATTTTCGATTGTTAATAAACCTGGTTCATCATTATTTCCTGTTGCACCCAATAAATTACTTATTTTGGTTGCAGCGATATTTGCATCGCTATTCTTATCAAGTGCATTTGTGTTAATTCGATCCGCATTTCGTAATCATTAAGATAATAAAGTTAGAGGTCAAAATGGCCGGCCATTCCAAATGGGCAAATATGAAACACCGCAAGGCGCGTCAAGATGCCAAGCGAACCAAGATATTTACTAAAATTATTCGTGAATTAACCGTGGCCGCTAAAGGTGGGCCTAATCCTGCGGATAATCCACGTTTGCGTGCAGCGGTGGAAAAAGCCTATTTAAATAATTTAAAAAAAGATGTGGTTGAACGTGCAATCGCGCGTGGTGCGGGTATTGGTGATTCGGAGGCTTATGAGGAGTTGACTTACGAAGGTTATGGCATCAACGGTGTTGCTTTTATTGTGGAATGTATGACGGACAATCGTAATCGCACGGTTGGTGATATTCGCCATGCGTTCGATAAACGCGGTGGCAATTTGGGTACTAATGGATCAGTCTCTTATTTATTTGCACGCAAAGGCCAAATCAGTTTCGAACCTGGTGTTAATGAAGACGCATTAATGGAAGTTGCTTTGGAAGCCGGTGCCGATGATGTGGTAGTTAATGATGATGGATCCATCGATGTCATGACCAGTTTTGAAGATTTTTTTGCCGTGAAAGATGCCTTGTCTCAAGCAGGATTTAACGCGGTAGCCTCTGAAACTTTATTAATTCCCTCACTCACTGTTCCGCTCGATAAAGAAAGTGCTGAAAAAAATCTGGCATTGATTGATGCGTTGGAGGATTTGGATGATGTACAAAATGTGTTTACCAACGCTGAAATTACCGATGAAATTATGGAACAGCTGGGGTAATTATTCAGTGTCGTCTGTATGTCATATCGGTGTCGTATACAAAATTCTGTAATTCTTCAATGTTAATGGCCTTCACAAACTACCTAAGGTCATGATTATGGATATGCAAATCAATAAAGAATTTCTTCGTCAACAACGTGAGCAACGAGGTTGGACACAAAGTCATTTGGCTGAAGTAGCTGATTTAAGTTTGCGAACTGTGCAGCGCATAGAATCCAGTGGGATTAGCTCCAAAGAATCTGCAATGGCTTTAGCGAGTGTGCTGGAAGTTGATATTGCCAGTTTTTTGATTCGGCAAAACACAGCATCTATTACAGAAACTGCCAAATCACATCATCGACGATACCGTTTTATAAGTGGCAGTATTTTATTGGCAGGGCTGATGGTTTTGGGCTGGTGGTCTATGGCTTCGGCAAGTCCCGTGTTGATTAATCTTTCTGTACAAGCAGAATCTGGTAGTTCCGGCGATATGCAGTTATCGGATGAAATGGGTAAGAAAAATGAAATCTTGTTCGAAAAGCAATTCCGGATTTTGGTTACTTCACATCGTGAAGAGAAATATTTGTCACTCTCAACAGAAATTTATGATTATGTTGAGGGTGAATACCGGTTAATTTCTTCACCGGCAATTCTGGTTGATAATCAAAAAACAGCGACTCTTCATTTGGATACCCAAAGCAGTGGTCGGCTTGAATTGGGTTTTACGGCACATTATTAATCCGCATGCATGGGGTGATGTTTATTACTGCTTGCGTTGATTGGTGCAAGATGAGATTTAATCTTCCACTTGCACCAACAATCTTCACGTGCAACACTGCGCCCTGATCACTGTATATAGATACAACTATGGCGCTTATTCTCGGTATAGATCCCGGTTCGCGTAAAACCGGATTCGGTATTATCAATTGTATTGGTAGTCAATCCGAATATGTCACCAGCGGTGTGATTCGCATGTCCGACGCGGATGAATTACCGGCGCGCCTCAAAGTTATTTTCGATTCCCTTACACAAATCATCGAACAATATTGTCCGCAAGAGATGGCAATCGAGCAGGTTTTTATGGCAAAAAATGCCGCTTCAGCTTTGAAGTTGGGGCAGGCGAGGGGAGCGGCGATTGTTGCGGCGACTGCGCAAAATATTCCGGTATCGGAATACGAGGCGCGAAAAGTAAAACAATCAGTTGTGGGCAATGGCGCTGCGGATAAATTACAAGTTCAGCATATGGTAAAAGTGTTATTAAAATTACCTGCTGTGCCGCAAGAAGACGCGGCGGATGCTTTGGCAGTTGCACTTTGTCATGCGAATTCACAACAACATATGATTCGCATGGCGGGTAGCAGTTTTCGTCGTGGCCGGATTATTTAACGAGAGAAATTATGATTGGACGTTTGCGTGGAATTTTACTTGAAAAACAAGCGCCTTATTTATTGTTGGATGTTAACGGTGTTGCCTACGAGTTACAGGCACCTATGACAACTTTTTATCGTTTGCCTGTGTTAGGTCAGGAAGTGATTTTACATACGCACTTATCTATCACTGAAAATTTGCATCAACTGTTTGGCTTTTTTGATCAACGTGATCGTTCGTTGTTTCGTACGTTAATTAAAGTGAATGGTGTCGGTCCCAAATTGGCAATTGCTATTTTGTCGGGAATGGAAGCTGACGATATTGCACGATGTGTACGTGATAATAATGTTAAAGCCTTAACCAAGGTGCCTGGTATCGGGCAAAAAACAGCTGAACGACTGGTTATTGAATTGCGCGATCGATTAAAAAATTGGGATGTTCCTCAGGGTGATATCCATGCGCATCATCAAATTCAGCTGGCAGCCAGTAATGATGTTTACACCGAAGCAGAAAGCGCATTAATTTCCCTGGGGTATAAGCCTAATGAAGCTGCAAAAATGATTGTCACTGCAGCAAAACAAAAACCTGAAGCCAAAAGTGAAGAATTGATTCGGCTGGCATTAAAAGCACAAGTGAGTTGATGATGGGAACTTATCTGGCAAAAGTGCAATGGTCTCGCGGTGAACAAAAGTTTGCAGACAATCGTTACAGTCGTCGTCATACAATAGAATTTGATGGAGGTACAAGTTTTGCTGCATCTTCATCTCCGCATATAGTCCCTGTACCCTATTCGGACATTGTAGCTATAGATCCTGAAGAAATGTTTGTCGCATCCTTGTCGAGTTGTCACATGCTGTGGTTTTTATCCATTGCTGCAAAAGCCGGATTTATCGTGGATTCCTATCTGGATAATGCTGAAGGGAAAATGGAAAAAAATGTTGCCGGAAAATTAATTATGTCGCAGGTGGTTTTAAAACCACAGGTCAGTTTTTCCGGAAATCAATTGCCATCGATTTCTGAAATATTACAAATACATCATCAGGCACATGAAGAATGTTTTATTGCCAACTCAGTTAAAACCAATGTTGTCTGTGAACCTGTTTTTTAAATTAATTGCGATGGAGTTTTTATGATAGAAACAGATCGCTTGATTGCGCCCACTGCAAAAGAACGTGAAGATTATCTGGATCGCACAGTTCGTCCGAAAATGTTGGCGGACTATGTTGGACAGCCTGCTGTGCGTGAACAAATGGAAATTTTTATCGGGGCTGCCAAAAAACGTAGTGAAGCTTTGGATCACACACTGGTTTTTGGTCCTCCGGGTTTGGGTAAAACCACCCTCGCTAATATTATTGCCAACGAGATGAATGTTTCATTAAAAAGTACATCGGGCCCGGTGTTGGAAAAAGCGGGTGATCTTGCTGCTTTGCTCACTAATCTTGAAGCAGGCGATGTGTTGTTTATTGATGAAATACATCGTTTGAGTCCGGTTGTTGAGGAAATTTTATATCCGGCTATGGAAGATTTTCAGTTGGATATCATGATTGGCGAGGGTCCGGCAGCACGTTCAATAAAATTGGATTTGCCGCAATTTACTTTGGTAGGTGCCACGACGCGTGCAGGTTTGTTGACATCTCCTTTGCGTGACCGTTTTGGTATTGTTCAGCGATTGGAGTTTTATAATGTCGCCGACTTGACTCGTATTGTTGCGCGTTCAGCGACATTGATTGGAATCAAAATGGATTTGCAAGGTGCTGAAGAAGTGGCAAAACGTTCGAGAGGAACGCCGCGTATTGCCAATCGATTATTGCGTCGTGTTCGCGATTTTGCCGAAATGAAAGGTGATGGCACAGTCACAGCGGACATGGCTGATAAAGCACTGAATATGTTGAATGTTGATGAAAAAGGATTTGATCATATGGATCGCCGACTATTAATGGCGATGATGCACAATTTTGATGGAGGCCCGGTTGGTGTTGAAAGTTTGGCGGCAGCCATCAGTGAAGATCGTGGCACTATTGAAGATGTGATCGAACCTTATTTAATTCAACAAGGTTTTATGGCACGCACCCCCAGAGGGCGAGTGCTTACACAAAATGCTTATATTTATTTTGGTATGCCTATGCCAAAACGATTACAGGATGATGTCGAATGAGTTTTAGCATTCCTGTTCGCGTTTATATTGAAGACACGGATGCTGGTGGAATTGTCTACTACGTCAATTACCTCAAGTTCATGGAGCGAAGCCGTACAGAATTTTTGAGAAGTTTAGGGTATCATAAGGCCGCCATTTTGGAGGGCGGATTGTTATTGGTTGTTCATGCAGCAGAAATCAATTATCGACGTCCCGCGCGTTTGGATGATGAGCTGCAAGCCACTACGGGAATCACTAAATTGGCTCGAACTTATGTTGAGTTTCAACAGGAGGTTCTGCGTGGTGAGGAATTATTGTGTACAGGTTTGGTCAGAGTCGCTTGTGTTGATGCTAAAAATATGCGGCCATCTGCATTGCCTGCACCTATCCACGCCCAATTGCAACAATTTGTTAATTAATTTGAGAGTTGGAATCTA
Organism: uncultured Cellvibrio sp.; assembly: GCA_946481095.1. Next base: position 45,878 of record CAMLML010000013.1, on the reverse strand, counting down.
TGCCGGTTACTGATAATACTTTGTCGATTTGGCATCTGGTGGTCAATGCCAGTTTGGTGGTGCAGCTTGTCATGTTGAGTTTAGTGATTGCTTCGGTTATTTCATGGGCAATGATTTTTCAGCGTTCAAGTTATCAGCGTCGTGCTAAAGAAGCATTCACCTCTTTCGAAAAGCAATTTTGGTCGGGTATAGATCTGAACCAATTGTATCGACAAGGTAACGGACGCAATGAATATGCAGAAGGAATTGAAAATATTTTTCGTGCAGGCTTTAAAGAATTTACTCGGTTGCGTCAACAAGCCGGTGCTGACCCCGATGCAGTGATGGAAGGTTGCCAGCGTGCTATGCGTGTAGCTTTGGCCAGAGAAGAAGAAAAGTTAGAAGAGAATTTGCCTTTTCTTGCCAGTGTTGCATCGGTTAGTCCCTATGTGGGTTTGTTTGGGACTGTATGGGGGATTATGCAATCCTTTCTCGGGCTTTCGAATGTTCATCAAACAACCTTGGCAACAGTTGCGCCTGGAATTGCAGAGGCTTTGATTGCAACGGCGATTGGTTTGTTTGCAGCAATTCCAGCCGTTCTCGCATACAACAAGTTTTCTGCGCGTGCTGAAGCCTTGCTCAGTAATTATCAAACCTTTGCTGAAGAGTTTTCGGCAATTTTGCATCGTCAAGTCCACAGTAAATAATTACACAGGTTTTGTATGTCGGGATTTGGCCCCAAAGTTAAAAAGAAATTAAAAGCGGAAATCAACGTGGTTCCCATGATTGATGTGATGCTGGTGTTGTTGATTGTGTTTATGATTGCAGCGCCCATGATGACGCAAGGTATTAAAGTGGAATTGCCAAAGGCAGCAGCAGATCCGGTAGACACCAAGGAAGACGAACCTATTACAGTTTCGATCAAACAAGATGGAAGTTATTACATTGAATTTGCAGGTGATCCGGAAAAGCCGCGCCCATTAACTGAAATTAAATCCATAGTCTCAAAGATTCTGGCTGAGAAGCCCAATACTCTGGTATTTGTGCAAGCAGACAGACGAGTACAGTATGGTTCAGTGGTGGAATTAATGGCGGAGCTGAAAATTTCCGGAGCGCCATCGGTAGGTTTGATCACTGAACCTCCGCGTAAATAATCTGTCTTTAGAGCTTAAGTAGCGATAATGAACGAAAGTCGTTTTTCAATTCCGGTTATGATCAGTGTGCTTTTGCATGTTGCACTTTTGATTGTGTTTTTAATCAATTGGGACTTTTTGAAAAACAAGAAAGAAGATAATCATCCCCAGCATTTTGTGATGGCAACTTTGGTGGATTTAACCCCCAAAGCTGTTGCCAAACCGCAGCAAATCAAAGAGCAAAATCTGGATGCTAAAAATTTTGAGGATTTGAAAAATCTAAAAAAACAACAGGAACAAAAGAAAAAGGAAGCTGAAGCTCAGGAACAAAAAAAGAAAGATCAAGCGGCAAAAGAAGCAGCAGATAAAGCCGAGAAACTAAAAGAACAAAAGAAAAAGGATGAGCAGGCGAAGGCTGCAAAAGCCAAGGCGGAAGCAGAACAAAAGAAAAAAGCCGAAGCAGAGAAACAAAAAGCTGAAGCTGAATTGAAAAAGAAACGTGAGCAGGAAGCGCAGGAGGAAAAACGCAGACAGGAAGCAGCGCGTCAGGAACAGGAAAAGCATATTGCAGATTCAGCGGATGATGCGAATGTAAAAAGTTATAGCGAACTCATCAGGGAGCGCGTTGAGCAAAATTGGAGCCGACCTCCATCGGCAAGAACAGGTATGGTGTGTGAGTTTGTAATCGATATGTTGCCAAATGGACAGGTTGTCGGTGTGACGCTAACTAAATCAAGTGGTAATGCTGCTTATGATGCGTCAGCGGAACAAGCGATTAAACGTGTTGAGAGATTTACTGAGATAAAAAATGTACCGATAGAGATATTTGAAAGATATTTTCGTCGATTCAAGTTTGTATTTAATCCGGAGGATTTACGCCAGTGAGATTTTTAATTTTATTTTGGTTGTCTGTAGCAACTTTTATTGCTAATGCTCAGATGAATGAAATCATTATCACCAAGGGTGTTGATAAGCCAATCAAAATTGCCGTAGTTCCTTTTGCCTGGAGTGGTGGCAGGATTGCAGAAGATATCACTGCAATTATGCGCAATGACTTTCGCTTCTCTGGTCAATTTGAAGCGATTGCGCCTGAGCGTATGTTGGCACTGCCGCATACTGAGTCTGAGATTCATTATCGTGATTGGAAAATACTGGGTGCAGAATATCTACTGATAGGCACGTTAACCTTTCAGGAAGGGCGTTATTACGCCAACTATGAATTGTTTGATGTGGTGCGTGAAAAGCGAGTTACACCATTGGCATCAGTGAATGGTACAGAGGCCAATCTTCGTGATATTGCACATAAGATTAGCGATGCCGCTTATGAAAAAATTACCAATATTCGCGGTATTTTTTCAACCAAATTAATATACATCGAAGAATATAAACGCCCACAACAATTCAGATTGGTTTTGTCGGACATTGATGGTGCGCGTCAGCGAACACTTTTGTCATCACGTTATCCAATATTGTCACCTGTTTGGTCACCTAATGGTCAGCGAGTGGCTTATGTTTCTTTTGAGTCAGGAAATAAACCTGCGATATTTGTGATGGATATTGCGACCCAGCGTCGTCAACAAATGACGAGTTTTAAAGGGTTGAATGGTGCGCCAGCCTGGTCGCCTGATGGTCAAAGATTAGCCATGGCTTTATCAAAAGATGGTAACCCGGAAATTTATGTAATGAATGTCTTAACTCGCGAATTGAAACGAGTCACAAATCATTTTGCAATTGATCACGAGCCCTCTTGGTCAATCGATGGCAATTCATTATTTTTTACTTCTGATCGCGGTGGAAAGCCGCAAATTTATAAAGTATCTCTTGCAACCGGACAGCAGGAACGTGTAACCTTCGACGGCGATTACAATGCTCGCGGTCGTGTTTCTCCAGATGGTAAAAGTTTGGTGATGTTGAACAAGCGTCCTGGTTCTAACTACCATATCGCTGCTCAAGATCTTGATTCCGGAAATTTACGCATTCTGTCAGAAACGGCTTTGGATGAGTCGCCCAGTGTTGCACCTAACGGTGCTATGTTGATGTACGCGACTCGTTCTGGTGGTAAAGGAGTTTTGGCGGCGGTGTCCCTCGACGCGCGAGTTAAAATGCTTCAGCCTCCAAAACAGGGTGATGTGCGAGAACCCGCATGGTCGCCTTTTTTTAATTGATTTCCCCGTAAACTAGATCACAAACAAACTTCATTGGAGTTACACACACATGATCACCAAAACCTTTAAACACGGTTTAACTTTGGCTTTCGTTATGGCTTTTTTGACTGCCTGTTCAAGCAGCAGCTCAAATAAAAAAGATGACGTAGCACCAGTAACCAACACTACTGAGACATCAGCTCCACCTGTTACTGAGCAAGCTCTTTCCAGTGTTGTGTACTTCGATTTTGACAAGTACGACTTGACAGCTGAAAGCCGTGCTGTGTTGTTGGCGCACTCTGACAAACTGAAAGGTGCTTCTGTATCAGTTCGTTTGGAAGGTCACGCTGATGAGCGTGGTTCACGTGAGTACAACATGGCTCTGGGCGAAAAGCGTGCTAATGCAGTTCGTGATTTCCTGGTTACCCAAGGTGTAAGCGGTTCTTCTCTGGAAGTTGTTAGCTTTGGCGAAGAGCAACCTGCTGTTGTGGGTAGCGATGAAACTTCATGGGCGCAAAATCGTCGCGTAGAAGTTAAGTACTAAGAGTCTGGCCCGTATGTTAAAGCCCCTGATTGCTGTTGCGATATTGGTAACAGCTCCTGTTATGGCTCAAGTACGGGTTGTTGAGTCTTCCCCCCGGGGTGTTAACTCCGGGGCGGCTCAGCCCCTATCTGCCGATGTTAGTTCTGATGTCTATTCCCAAATTCGTGCATTGCAGGAAGAAATAACTAATCTTCGAGGTCTCGTCGAAGAACAATCTCACGAAATTAATAAGTTAAAGCAATTGCAGCTCGATAATTACATGGAGCTGGATCGTCGCTTGTCGAGTGGCCATGTTAGCCAGCCTGCTGAATCTTCATCTTCTTCAGTTGCCAGTGTTTTACCTGATCCTGTAGCAGAGGTTGAGGACATTCGTAGCGAGAAAGAGGTGTATACCGCCGCTTATGATTTGTTAAATCAGCGTGATTACGATGCGGCAACAAAAGAATTTCAATATTATTTAGATCGTTTTCCCCAAGGGCAATATGCCAGCAATAGTTGTTATTGGTTGGGTAAAATTGCTAACCAGAATGGTGATCTTGAAAAATCCAAAACCTGGTTCGCGAAATTAATCAGTGATTATCCTGATGCATCAAAAGTACCGGATGCCAAATATGATTTGGGTCGTGTGTATTTTAATCTGGGTGAAAAAATTAAAGCCAAAGCCATAATGCAAGATGTTGCGGGTGGTAGTTCGGATGCATCGCGTCTGGCGAAAAAATTTCTGCGAGATAATTTTTAATGTTTGATTAGGTTGTCAAAAATTCTATAAAAGGGCTGATTATCAGCCCTTTTTGTTTTTAATCGGTGGATTGTTATGCGCTGTAAATTTCTATTTCATTTTTTAATAGTTTTGTTCTTGGCCAGTAATCTAGCGATTGCGTGGGCTGGATCAGACTTGGTGTATAAAGTTAACTATGAAGCAAAATTGCAGCCTGAGAAGAAAGGCTTTCTTGTTACGGTGAATATCGATAAAGGGGATTTGCTGCAGCGAGTTGTATTTAAAAATACTCATGGGCGTTATGTCAATTTGAAAGCAAATGGCAAGCTTGTCCAACGTGACAATGAGGTGGAATGGCTTCTGCCAAAAAATAAAGCCAGGCTGCAATATTTTGTACAGGTGAGCCATGAAAAAGGCGAAGGAATGTTTGATTCATATTATGGTGATGACTGGGCAATTTTTCGTGGGGATGATCTGGTTCCTGCATTTCATACTTATGAGAAAGAAGGGGCTTATTCGCAGACCCGAATAAAATTTTCATTACCTGAAAAATGGATTGTGAAATCTTCCTGGGAAAACAAAAATCGATTTGAATTTATTGTTGATAATCCCGAGCGTCAATTTGATCGACCTATAGGTTGGTTTATTGCAGGAAAAGTCGGTACTCGATATGCAAAAATTTCCGGCACGTCGGTAACTGTTGCATCACCGAAAGACTCGGGTATGCAAAGAATGGATGTCCTTACTTTTTTCTCGTTTGTGTGGCCGCAAGTGAAAAAGACATTTGGTGCTGTACCTGAAAAACTATTAATAGTGGGTGCACCTGATCCTATGTGGCGCGGAGGATTGTCTGCTCCGAATTCTCTTTATTTGCATGTGGATCGTCCAATTGTCAGTGAGAATGGAACCAGTCCGTTATTTCATGAGATCACTCACATGGTGACCCGCATCCGCGGCAAAGTAACTGAGACACATAATGATGATTGGATAGCGGAAGGTTTGGCTGAGTATTATTCATTTGAGTTGTTGTATAAAGCGGGCGGTATTTCCAAAAGCCGCAAGAAAAAAATTCTGCAGAAATTGGCCAAGTGGGGCAAAGAGGTTGAGCATTTGCGCCAGTCCAAATCTACAGGAGCTGTAACGGCAAGGGCTGTTGTTTTATTGGCGGAGCTCGATGAAGAAATTCAACAGAAAAGCCAAAACAAAAATGATCTTGGCGATGTAGTCCAAGCTTTGATGAAAATACGTGAAGTTTCTTTGGATGATTTACATAAAGCAGTTCATGGCTTGATAGGTACGCCAAAATCCTTGCAAAGTCCTCTATTGAAATAATCCTGTTAATCTGGGTTTCGGCTTGCCTTTGATGGAGCAAGTCCGTATTATCTGCGCCCCCAACCGGTCGGAAGCAATTCTGGCTACTCCTTGTCTCACTGATTGTTCAGGAGACTTAACCCGTAAGGAGCTAAAATGCGTCATTACGAAATTGTGTTTCTGGTTCATCCGGACCAAAGCGAACAGGTTCCTGCGATGGTAGAGCGTTACAGTTCTACAATCAAAGCTGACGGCGGTGCTGTACACCGTCTGGAAGACTGGGGCCGTCGCCAGTTAGCCTACTCCATTAACAAAGTTCACAAAGCCCACTATATTCTGATGAACATTGAATGTTCCGAAGCTGTATTGGAAGAACTAACTACCAACTTCCGTTATAACGATGCTGTATTGCGCAGCCTTGTGATTCGTGAAAATTCGGCGATTACTGAAGAGTCTTTCATCATGAAGGCTGAGAAAGAAAGTCGCGAACGTAAATCTCGTCCAGCCCGTTCAGAGCGTCGTGATGACGATTTGGAAGACATGTCTGATGAAGACGGTCTTGATGCTGACGAATTTGAAGATCAGGAGGTATAAGCCATGGCACGTTTTTTCCGTCGTCGCAAGTTCTGTCGTTTTACCGCTGAAGGCACCAAGCAAATCGATTTTAAAGATATCGAAACCTTGAAAGCCTACATCACTGAAACAGGCAAAATCGTTCCAAGCCGTATCACCGGCACCAAAGCCAAATATCAACGTCAACTGGCGACTGCTATCAAGCGTGCCCGTTACCTGGCTTTGATTCCTTACACCGATAGCCACGAATAAGGGGAAACGAGATGGAAGTTATTCTGCTCGATAAAGTGGGTAAGTTAGGCGCTATTGGCGACAAAGTTACCGTTAAGTCAGGTTATGGCCGCAACTATTTATTGCCGCAAGGTAAGGCTATTGCTGCTACCGCAAAAAATGTTGCTGATTTTGAAGCGCGTCGTGCCGAGTTGGAAGCTGCCGCAGCTGGAAAGCTGGGTGAAGCTCAATCCCGTGCTGCAAAACTGGCTGAATTGACAGTCACTATCTCTGCCAATGCTGGTGATGAGGGGCGTCTGTTTGGTTCAGTGGGTACTCGCGATATCGCTGAAGCTGTATCTGCAGCCGGTGTGGAAATCACCAAAGCTGAAGTGCGTTTGCCTCAAGGTGCATTGCGTGAAATTGGTCAATATGACATTGATATACAGTTGCATGCTGAAGTGATTCAGGCTGTGAAATTAGTGGTAGTTGCCGAGTAATACTTCGCTGACAATTGCCACCGAATCGGGCACTATCGACAACAAATTTTGTTGGCATGGTGCCCGATTTTTTTTGCCTATCAATTTGAGATTTGGTTTTTTTGCATGTCCGATATGACCTTTGAACAAACCCTGGCGCATCAACTGGCCAATGGCCCGAGCATGCCTCACTCCATAGAGGCGGAGCAGTCAGTGCTGGGTGCTTTAATGCTGGATAATTCCAAGCTGGATTCCACTCTGGCGATCATCACCGAGAATGATTTTTATCGTCAGGATCACAAAGTTATTTTTCGTATGATGTTAGCCCTGCAGGAAGCCGGGCAACCTTTGGATGTCATTACACTTTCAGAAGAATTGCACAAGCATAACGAGTTGGATCGTGTTGGTGGTTTGGGTTATTTGGTTGATATGGCCAACAATACACCCAGTGCTGCGAATATTGCTGCTTACGCCAATATTGTGCGTGAAAGATCAACATTACGTCAGCTCATTGAAGCAGCACAGGAAATCAGTAAATCCAGTATGAACCCGGCTGGTCTGGATTCTGATGATTTGTTACATCTCGCTGAAAAACGTGTGGCGGAAATTGCCGAAGACAGACCCAAAGAGGGCGGTTTGGTCGGTGTTAATGATCTATTAAAAGCTACTGTTCAACGTATTGATGAGTTATTTCGTTCCGGCAGTGATATCACCGGTGTCGCATCAGGCCTGACCGATCTGGATCAGCGCACATCCGGTTGGCAACCAGGTGAATTAATTATTCTTGCTGCTCGCCCTTCAATGGGGAAAACGGCACTGGCATTGAATTTTGTTGAAAGCGCCATGTTTACTCAATCCAAACCAGTGTTTGTATTCAGTATGGAGATGCCATCTGCTGCGTTGATTATGCGGATGATGTCGTCAATTGGCCGTATTGATCAAACCAAAATGCGTAATGGAAAATTAACTGAAGAAGATTGGCCAAAACTTTCATCAGCTGTTGCCAAAATGAAAGATAAATTGTTATTTATTGACGATACACCTGGATTAAATCCACAGGAAATGCGCGCCCGTGTTAAGCGAATTACGCGTGAACATGGTAACCCCGGGCTGATCATGGTTGACTATTTGCAGTTGATGCAGGTGGCAGGAACCAGTGAGGGGCGTACACAGGAAATATCCGAAATATCCCGATCTTTAAAGGCAATGGCAAAAGAATACGATTGTCCTGTGATTGCCTTGTCCCAATTAAACCGTGGTGTTGAAGGGCGACCTAATAAACGACCGATGAATTCTGATCTTCGCGAATCCGGTGCAATCGAGCAGGACGCCGATGTGATTCTATTTATTTATCGCGATGAGTATTACCACGAAGATAGTCCTGACAAAGGAATTGCAGAACTGATTATAGGCAAGCAACGTAACGGCGAAATTGGAACTTGCCGGGCGGCATTTATTGGTAAATATACGCGCTTTGATAATTTGGCCCCCGAATATTTTCAGCAGGATAGTTATTGAATGAAAAAAATATCGACCTATCTGGTTGTAGGTGTGATTTCAGTATTTATTCAGTGGGGGCTGTTAGCGTTGTTTGTGGAAGCGTCCTGGATGAAGCCTGTGTTGGCATCTTTCGTGAGCTATTTAATATCATCAATTTTTAATTATTACGCTAATTATTATTTAACATTTGCGAGCCAAAAAAACCATCTTCAATCAATGCTTAGATATTTTACTGTTGTGGCTGTCAGTCTGAGTTTGAATACATTTCTGTTTTATGGGCTGATGCAATTATTTACTTTTTATGGTGTTGAAAGGTTTTATCTGGTCGCACAGTGTATGGTGACAGCACTGATGGTTGCGGTAAATTTTGTAGTGATTAGAAAGTGGGTGTATTGAGGTTGAATTAACTGGAATCAGCTCGCTGATTCCAGTTATAAATTAAATACTGAGTGTAAAAATAATATTGGCAAGCGTAAACAGTATTGCAAGGATAGAACCAATATAAGCCATGCGCTCTTTGCCAATTTTCATGCATCTGAGAATACATAAAGCATAAACTGCACAAAATGACACAGTAATCGGACTAATGTATCTAAAGTCAATATTCACCGGGAAAGTCATACGCATGTAAGTTACTCCCGCCAATAAAAAGAATCCCGATAAGGCAATGACATTAATGCGTTTCAGGTCATTCTTGGTAAAGTGATAAAGCCCGAAAATCACAAACGCAAACATACACAAAAATAGAAAGCTGCTTACTGTTCCCGCATTTCTGACTACTTTGCCATCGTAATTGAATTCACCGAAAAGTCCCGTCTTGGATAAATAATTCCAAAAATATTGTCGGCCTTTTTCATCCTGCCAAGGTGAGGTGAAGGGTTCGTTGATGAAAGTTTTGAAATCAAACCACAAATAATTTGCGGCATTATTTCCAACTTGCAAAGCCGAGGACACATTGTTGATATTATCGATAAACAATTTGTCTCGTTTGCCTTGAAGTTTCAGCATTAGCCCTGGGCCAACTGTAATCGCCAATGCCAATGTGATGAAGAGAACAGGCAGGATGGCTGTTTTAAAATAATGAGCCCACCTTTTGGTTTTGATCATTTTATAAAGGCCCACAATACCAATAACCGGAATCATAATTTCCGCGTTTGCCTTGGTTAATATCGCCAGTGCAGCGAAAATTGAGCCGATCATCAAGTGTGAAAATTTGTCAGAGTCAAACCAGCGGTAGATGTAATAGATACTGGCAGTTAGCAAAAAATAAAGACAAGGGTCATTACCAATTCTGACTGAGTGAATGATATTCGACGGCCAAAAAGTAAATAAGCTGGCGATGATCAAATAAAGCCAGGGTTTTTTCAGATCGAGAAAAGAGGTTTCAACGGGTTTTGCTGCCGTATTAAACATGGGTTTGCCAAAAGGCATGTTGACGTCAGAGTTCCTCCTTAAATTTTTCATATTAAAGGAGGACGGTTTTTGCTTGTCTACTGACAACAGTTTTTCGAGAATTAATAACCCGAAGAAAAGGAATCCCATTGAATAGGTCAGGGAAAGTATTTGCTGAAGTCTGGAACCACTTAAAGCGTTCAAGCCTAATGCTTCGGATATTTTTATGACAACTGCACTGGTGTAGTAATAAAAGGGAGGATGAAAAAATGCACCCCCGGTTGCACTTTCCAATGGTGGTGGCAGCCAATGCTTGGACAGGTACTGTGCAAATTCAACATGCTCGGTTTCATCATGTGCACGGGTGTCTGATGGTGTGATGTCAAAATAAAACAGTCGAATGGCTAAGCCTAATACCAACAATAACTTTAACGGAGTTTGTAATCGGGTTGCAAAAATTAAGGCTGTAACCAACAGGAGAAATGTTGCTTGAATAATATGAGTAGCATTTTTTTCACTGAGTGACTCAAACCCCATTCCCATCATGCCGCCTGTATCAAAGAAAATAATTTCCAGGCTGTTGGTATTGGCGGTTAAATATTGTTTAAGGTCAATGTCAAAACCGTTATTGTAATCACGGAGTTTTTCTTTGGGGATTGCACTCAGGTCAACGTCTTTTCCATTAACTTTTATCGAGATCAATTCATCGTCAGGCACAATTTTGAAGAGGGCACCTGAGTCGAGATTTTTGGAAATAACACCATTAATTTTATAGGAGTTGGAATTGTTCGATCCCATTTTGAATGGGAATGGAATAGCTGTTTTATGATTGCCTGGATAAGTTAACTCAAAATTTTTGTAAATTACCCGGGTTTGCGAGTAATGATAAATAGATGTCAGGAAGAGAATTACCGCCAGGCAGGTAAATATGAGTTTGATATTGATATTGCGTAGGATCATTCACTGCGTTCCTGAATATTCTTTAATTTAGCTTTCATCAGACCAATTTCTTGCGTCAGATTTTTATTACTTTCAGAGAGTTTTGAGATGACAATTGAAAATTGAATCAAAATAAAAAAGTGAGCCAGAACAAACACCAATAACAGCGCAGAAGGCGCATAGAATATTCCAAGAAGATCGGCAAATAGTTCCAGCAGTGGTCGGAATATGGATAACACCAGAAAAATAATTGAAAAGGAAATCCATAATAATGAATATTCTTCTTTCAATTTTTTCATTTTGATTAATTTTAAAATGAAAAATAACACCGTCAAGCTACCCGCAATTGCCAGTATTGACAGTCGGTTATCTGTAAAAAATGTTAAGAGGTTATTCATAAGTTTCTCTGTCTATTTTTTTTCTGATAGCAGCCATTAACATCGCCAGGCTTACTTTAATCATGTAGTAAATAGGTTTGAATCCGGAGATGGATGACTGCCCGCCTTGCCGTTCCTGCATCAATACGGAAGCTTCCTTGATGATAAAATTATTTTTACCCAACAACACTATGGTTTCAGGTTCGGGATAGTCGGTAGGATAATATCGAGCTAGAAAAGTAATGGTTTTTTTGTTGTAGGCTCTAAAACCTGAAGTGCTATCAGATATGGATTGATTGATCAGAAATTTGTTCAGGTGTTTGAAGAAACGAATACCAAATCGCCGGGAGATTGACGATTTGAACCCTTCCTCTGTGTCATCCAGAAAACGGGAACCTATGCAAGCATCACATTCGCCTTGCATAACAGGTGAAAGTATTTTTTCCAGTTCTTCCGGCAAGTGTTGGCCGTCACCATCAAATTGAACAGCGTAATCATAGTTGTTTTCGACAGCAAATTTGAATCCGGTTTGCACAGCACCACCAATACCCAGATTGGCAGGTAGCTGTATAACGTAAGCTTGTCCGGTAGACTCTGCTTCTTTTTGGGTACTATCGGTAGATGCATCATTGATAACAACACAATCAACGTCGGGGCGTTTCTCTTTAAGGGAGAGAATCACATTACGTATATTTTCTTTTTCGTTGTAAGCGGGAATTATAATAATTATTTTTGGCATTTTATAAATTGATTCCGAATTTTGAGCCGAATAAACAAAACATCACTTGAGCGATTCAACATTAAACCGGGATTGAGCTGTGGTATGTGAGAAACCTGCAATTTTACATCATTGCTTTATTAACATCTGCATCAAATTCGGTCTTTTGCGCCAATTCCAGCAAGACTTATTCCCTGCAATTCCTGCATCATCCAATTAATGTTGTTGGAATGATGACCTGAAAAAGTGGGTTAGGTACGGGGTTTCACTATTCTCAATATGCGGCCGGAAGACTAAAGGATGTTGCCAATTGACACAAGAGGGCGCAAGCAAAGAGCAACAATCAGGCTTGTCAATTTTGATCCGCCTCGCAAAATTGAATTGGGGTGATTCTGTTTGCTGATGAGTGTGAAAAAAAGTTACACCGGAAGTGTCTGTTTCATTCATTAAAGGTCTAGGGGCAAAGATCAATTTTGCAACCTGATTCATAAATACATGGGATGTTTCGCTGTGCTAATGTACAAGCTGTACAGTGGGTTGTATCATCCCGCGCGCCCGGCATGGCGTTACAGGGTTGGGGTCAAAGAGCTGGCTCATGGTCACAAAGTTACTTGTAATGATTCTGGTCGGCCAGCGAGAAACAATAAAAAAATAAAGGTGCCCGCACCTGGTAATAAAGTTGAGTTCCTGTGCATATTCAAATTAAAAAATTTGTTGTAGTCGGCGTAATTAATACTTTATTTGGTTATTCAGTTTACGCCTTGATGATTTATCTTGGGTTGTCTTACGACATTGCTCTCGTAATATCCACACTGTGTGGAATTATGTTTAATTTTCACTCCATAGGAAAACTGGTATTTAACCATTTTAAATACACGTTGTTCTTTAAATTCGTGCTGGTGTATGTACTGGTGTACTTTATTAATTTGTTTCTCATCAAGTTGTTTATTTGGCTGGGAACAAACGCTTATGTTGGCGGGGGTTTGGCGATAATACCATCAGCGGCCGCTTCATTTATATTCAATAAATATTGGGTTTTTAACAGGTAAATCATGAAATTAATCAGTGTTGTCACCCCGTGTTATAACGAAGAAGATAATGTTCAAGAGTGCGCGCGGGTGATTCGGGAAGTGTTTGATCAATATAAAGGTCAATACGATTACGAGCATATTTTTATTGATAATGCGTCTACTGATAGCACGGCGTCCCTGTTGCGTGAAATGGCGTCCGGTGATAAGCGAATCAAGGTGATTTTAAATGCCCGCAACTTTGGGCACATCAAATCTCCCTATCATGCATTATTACAGGCACAAGGTGATGCTGTGGTATTGTTTGTCGCTGATCTTCAGGATCCGGCTTCCATGCTGCCAACCTTTATCGGCAAATGGGAAGAAGGATTTAAAACGGTTGTAGGTACTAAAAAAACCAGTGAAGAATCATCGCTGATGTTTAATATCCGCAAGTTGTATTACAAGACAGTGAATCGTCTTTCCAATATTGAATTGATTGATAATTTTACAGGTTTTGGTTTGTATGATCGGGAGGTTATCGATCACTTGCGAAAGATTGAGGATCCCTATCCCTATTTCCGTGGTCTGGTTGCAGAGATTGGTTTGAAAATTTGTAAAATTCCCTACGATCAACCGATTCGTGTACGCGGTATTACCAAGAATAATTTTTTTACACTTTACGATATTGGCATGTTGGGAATTATTTCCCATTCATTGGTGCCATTGCGGATCGCGACCATGATGGGTTTTTTGATTTCAGTCCTGAGTTTGTTTGCTGCCTTTATTTATTTTATTTTGAAGTTGATTTTCTGGAATTCGTTTTCTCTTGGGCTTGCACCTGTTGTCATCGGCATTTTCTTTTTTTCGTCGGTACAATTGTTTTTTGTGGGCATTCTGGGGGAATATCTGGGATCGGTTCATACCTACGCCAAAAAACGCCCGTTGGTAGTTGAAGAAGAGCGTATTAATTTTTAATTCTGTTTGAGTTGTTGTTTGTATGTATCAGGTTGTCCTTGCTAATAGCCGTCAGTTCTCCTGCAAGCCGGATGAGACTATTCTGGATGCAGCCATGGCCGCCGGGTTGATGCTCGAGCACAGTTGTCGCACGGGTAAATGCGGGGTTTGCAAAGCGCAGGTGTTGGGCGGTTCTACCCTGATCAAACAGGCTGAAACCGCATTGGACTCCGCACAACAAGCCGCGGGTTACATACTAACCTGTTGTCGTCAGGTGACCGCAGACACATCATTGGATATTGAAGATCTGGGTGATTTGGCAGGGTTACAGCGATTGACCCTGCCTGCCCGTATTGATTCGACAGAGTTGTTATCAAAGGATGTGATTCGCGTTGTGTTGCGATTACCCCCGAATAATTCGTTGAAAATAATATCCGGTCAATACATTGATGTGATAGGGCCGGATAATTTGCGCCGCAGTTATTCGATAGCCAATTATTTTGTGCAGGGTGGCAAAATCGAATTACACATTCGTAAAGTCGAAAATGGAAAAATGAGTCGCTATTGGTTTGAAAACGCCAAAACCAATGACTTGCTGCGTATTGAAGGGCCACACGGGACATTTTGTTTGCGCGATAAACCACAATCGCAATTGATTTTTTTGGCAACAGGAACCGGTATGGCACCGATTAAATCCTTGTTGGAATATCTGGATCAAAAACCGGAATTGCTTGCTGGAAAACGCTTGTCAATTTATTGGGGTGGACGTACACAGGATGATATTTATTGGCAGCCACAGGCAAATAATATTGCGTTTGATTTTTTTCCGGTTTTGAGTCGTGCGGATGAATCGTGGTCGGGTTTGCGCGGCTATGTACAGGATCAGGTGATAAATGCGCATCCGCAAATGCAGGATTGTGTTGTCTATGCTTGCGGTTCTCCACAGATGATTGATTCGGCTAACCGTTTATTTGCAACCAAAGGTCTGGGAGCGCGTAATTTTTTATCGGATGCATTTGTCAGTTCATAACTTTATTTTACTTTTTATATAAAAACAGGAGCCACAATGAAAGCAGTAATTTTGGCGGGCGGGTTAGGTACCCGTCTCAGCGAAGAAACTTCCGTTCGTCCAAAACCCATGGTGGAAATTGGCGGTAAACCGATTTTGTGGCACATCATGAAAATGTATTCTCACCATGGCATTCATGAATTCATTATTTGTTGCGGTTACAAGGGATATGTGATTAAAGAATATTTTGCGAATTATTTTTTGCATATGTCGGATATCACTTTTGATATGTCCGCCAACCAGATGCACGTACATAATCAGCGCGCCGAACCCTGGAAGGTGACATTGGTGGATACGGGTGATACTTCCATGACCGGCGGCCGGATCAAACGTATTCGCGATTATGTCAAAGATGAAAAAGCCTTTTGTTTAACTTACGGTGACGGCGTGAGTGATGTGAATATAGCGGAAACCGTTAAATTCCATATGGAACATGGAAAATTGGCAACACTCACATCCACTTATCCACCCGGACGTTTTGGTTCGATTGAGTTGAAAGGAAATCAGGTGAATAGTTTTAAAGAAAAGCCACGTGGTGATGGTGCTGTGATCAACGGTGGATTTTTTGTGTTGTCGCCGAAAGTTATCGATTTCATCGAAAATGATCAAACCGTGTGGGAACAATATCCATTAATGAAATTGGCTGAGCAGGGTGATTTGATGGCTTACCATCATGATGGTTTCTGGCAACCAATGGATACCCTGCGCGACAAGGTATATCTGGAAGAATTGTGGGGTGAAGGAAAAGCGCCATGGAAAACCTGGCCATAAAGTCTTCAAATATTGGAGAGCATCGTGTTAAAAATTGATTCCACTTTTTGGAAAAATAAAAAAGTTTTTGTAACCGGGCATACAGGTTTCAAAGGTGGTTGGCTCAGTTTGTGGCTGAAGCAATTGGGCGCCGAAGTCAAAGGTTATGCATTGGCGGCGCCGACTCATCCGTCACTGTTTGATGCTGCAAAAATTGCAACGCACATCGACAGTGAAATCGGCGATATCCGCGATATGGAAAAACTTGCCAGCTCCATGAAAAATTTTAATCCGGATATTGTGATTCACATGGCAGCACAGCCATTGGTGCGTTTTTCTTATGTTGATCCGGTTGAAACCTATTCCACCAATGTGATGGGTACAGTCAGCGTTTTTGAAGCGGCCAGAAAATGTTCCCGCCTTAAATCGATTGTGAATATCACGACTGATAAATGTTACGAAAATAATGAATGGCTCTGGGGATATCGTGAAAACGAACCTATGGGAGGGCATGATCCTTACAGTAATAGTAAAGGCTGTGCTGAATTAGTGACTTCTGCCTATCAACGCTCATTTTTTAATTCGACCAGTGGTCCATTTCTGGCATCTGCCAGAGCTGGTAATGTGATTGGTGGCGGTGATTGGGCGGCTGATCGTTTGATTCCGGATATTTTGCGTGCGTTTGAAAAATCCAAACCGGTGGTGATTCGCAATCCCAAAGCGACTCGCCCCTGGCAACATGTATTGGAACCTTTAAGTGGATATTTGATGCTGGCCCAAGCGCTTTATGAAAAAGGTTCCGGTTTTGCGGAAGGTTGGAACTTTGGTCCAAAAGATGATGACGTACAACCGGTAGAATGGATTCTGGATCGTATGGTGAATTTGTGGGGAGCAGGTGCATCCTGGAATCTGGATTCAGGCAATCATCCACACGAGGCCACTTATCTCAAGCTGGATATTTCCAAAGCCAATGCGAAATTGGATTGGACACCCTCATGGCGATTGGAAAATACGCTGGAGAAAATAATCGCCTGGCACAAAGCCTGGCTTGCGGGTGAAGTAATGGATACTTACTGTTTTGATGAGATTGCTGCATTTACTGATTCGATTAATGCAGAATCAATTTGATTTTATTGAGACCTTTGCGAGATAAATATTTTTTTCAAAATAAGTTTTTCGTCATTCCTGCGAAGGCAGGAATCCAGTGGCCTTATCGAGTAAATGGATCCCTGCCTTCGCAGGGATGACGAGCCTGGATAAATATGATTTGTGCAAAGGTCTCTCATTGAATTAATATTTTTTAATTTTCACAATTTTATTTTTACAAATAGGTACAACATGTCTTCTGCTGATCAAATTCGTCAAGAAATCGCTGCGCTGGTTGCAAAATATGCTGAAGTAACGGGCGTGAAAAAACCCTTTGTTCCAGGCGAAAGTGTTATTCCGCCTTCAGGAAAAGTCGTGGGCGCACGTGAAATGCAATTAATGGTTGAAGCTTCGCTCGACTGCTGGTTAACCACAGGACGATTCAACACTGAATTTGAAAAAAAATTAGCCGAATTTTTAGGTGTTAAATTTTTAATTACCGTCAACTCGGGCTCTTCTGCCAATCTGGTTGCCTTTAATACATTAACTTCACCTAAATTGGGTGATCGTGCGATTAAACGTGGTGATGAAGTGATTGGTGTTGCAGCGGGTTTCCCGACTACGGTGAATCCGATTGTGCAGTTCGGTGCGATTCCTGTTTTTGTGGATGTGGATTTAAAAACACATAATGTGAACGCCGATTTAATTGAAGCGGCCATTACACCCAAAACCAAAGCGATTATGTTGGCGCACACTTTAGGTAATCCATTTAATTTGGGAAAAATCAAAGCATTGTGCGAAAAATATAATTTGTGGTTGGTGGAAGACTGTTGTGATGCATTGGGTGCAAAATACAACGGGCAATTAGTGGGTACATTCGGCGATATAGCCACACTCAGTTTCTATCCCGCGCATCACATCACCATGGGTGAAGGCGGTGCGGTGTTCACCAACAATCCACAATTGCGCATGATCGCTGAATCTTTCCGCGACTGGGGACGAGATTGTTATTGTGCTCCTGGTTGCGACAACACCTGTGGCAATCGATTTGGACAACAATTTGGTTCACTGCCAGCGGGTTACGATCACAAATATGTGTATTCACACATTGGTTACAATTTAAAAATTACCGACATGCAAGCCGCTTGCGGTTTGGCACAATTGGATCGTGCACCGGAATTTATTACGGCGCGCAAAAAGAATTTCGAATTACTGAAAAGTAAATTAGCTAATGTACGCGACTTTATTGATGTTGCCGAAGCCACACCCAACAGCGAACCCTCCTGGTTCGGATTTCCGATCACATTGAAATCTTCTGCCGGTGTTAACCGTGTGGATTTCACCAAGTTCCTGGATCAAAACAAAATCGGTACCCGATTATTGTTTGCCGGTAATTTAACTCGCCAGCCTTATTTCAAAGATGTTCAGTACCGTGTCGTGGGTGATCTGACCAATACCGATATCACCATGAATAACACGCTCTGGTTGGGTAACTATCCAGCATTAAATGAAGAGCATTTCGATTTTGTTGCACAAAAAATTGAAGAGTTTTTTGGTGTTGGTTTTTAATTCCGTTGAATAATATGATGTCCGCTATCCCTGTTGATATCGATGACCTTGCCATGATTCAAGCGAAGCTTTCGCTTGATGAATGGTCTGCTTTTAAAAATAAATCCCTGTTCTTAACCGGTGGTACGGGTTTTGTGGGTTGTTGGTTATTGGAAGCGCTGCGGTATGTGAATCGCCAACTGGATTTGAATTTACGCATCACGACAATCAGTCGCAATCCTGAAGCATTTATCGCCAAAGCGCCGCATCTTGCATCTAATCCTATGTTGACCCTGATCAAGGGCGATATGTGTGATCTGGAATCTATCCAGGGACAATTTGATTTTATTATTCATGCAGCAACCGATGTCGTGAAACCGGATCAGGATCAAGCAAAAGTCTATGCCGCTATTCAGCAGGGAACAGATCAGGTATTGGCACTGGCAAAACGCAGTGGATGTAAACAATTTTTGTTATTAAGTTCAGGCGCTGTTTACGGCAGGCAACCACAGGAGCTTGAATTTTTTGGTGAAGATTTTTCAGGTAGCCCTGATTTAACACAACCCAAATCGGCTTACGGTTTAGGAAAACGTTATTCCGAATGGATAACACATGTCTACAACAAGGAACACGGAATCGACACCAAAATTGCGCGATGTTTTGCGTTCGTTGGGCCTTACATGGCACTGGATGCACAATTTGCAATCGCCAATTTTATTGGTGATTGCATCAATCAGAAAACAGTGGTGATTGGTGGCGATGGCACACCCTATCGCTCTTATTTATATGCAGCTGATCTGGTGGTTTGGTTGATCAAAATTTTATTGGCCGGTGATAACAAACCCTACAATGTGGGATCAGATAATGCATTGCAAATTGCACAAATTGCGGAAACGGTCATCAAAACATTGTGTGATGGCAAACTGGATTTAATTATCAAACAACAAGCAAAACCCGGACAAATTGCCGAGCGTTATATCCCATCAGTTGAACGTGCACTGACATTGGGTTTGCGTGAATACACATCATTAACACAAGCCATTAAAAAAACAGCGATCTGGAATCAACGAAGGAATTAACCTGTGATTGAATTATCCCCGCATCAAAACTCGGTTGAACTGGCACAACAGATACGACTGACCTGTCTGGAAATGTGTTACAACAAACGTGCCTCCCATATTGGCGGTGCTTTTTCAATTGCCGATGTGTTAGCGGTGATGTACCGGGATTTCCTGACGCTATTTCCGCAAGACGCAACCCATACCGAACGCGACAGAATTTTTTACAGCAAGGGTCATGCCTGCACAGCGTTTTATGCGGTGTTACAACTCACAGGATTTTTTGAGCGCAAATTGCTGGATACTTTTACCGATAATGGCAGTTACGTCACTTCGCACATCAATCATAAAATTCCGGGCGTGGAATTATCCACTGGCAGTTTGGGGCATGCTTTATCCGTTGCTTGCGGTGTTGCCAAAGCCGGAAAAATCCAAAAAAAATCCTGGCAGGTTTATACCATTGTCAGCGATGGTGAATTGGATGAAGGTTCAAACTGGGAAGCTATTTTATTTGCGCCGCATCATCAATTATCCAACCTCACATTAATTGTGGATTACAACAAGATCCAGAGTTTCGGTACTGTGGCTGAAGTGTTAAACCTTGAACCACTGGCTGATAAATTTACTGCATTCGGCTGGAAAGTATTTGAAGTGGATGGACACAATCATCAACAAATCCAATCTGTACTGAAAGCGTCACGCGATTATCAACAAGGTCCAAAAGTGATTATTGCGCACACCATAAAAGGCAAGGGTGTGAGTTTTATGGAAAACCAATTGGCCTGGCATTACAAATCTCCCGCAAAAGAACAGTTTGATCAAGCCTGGGCTGAAATAATGGGAGACGCAAAATGAGAAATACCTTTATCAAAACCCTGGTAGAAGAAGCCGAAAAAAATCCGGCGATTTTTTTGCTCTGCGGTGATTTGGGTTATTCCGTACTCGAACAGTTTGCCGACCGTTTTCCGGATCGTTTTATGAATGTGGGTATTGCCGAACAAAACATGATGGGCATTGCTACAGGTTTAAGCATGGAAGGTTACAACGTCTTTACTTATTCGATTGGTAATTTTCCGACACTGCGTTGCATGGAACAAATTCGTTACGACATTTGTTATCACCATGCCAATGTAAAAGTGATTGCAGTGGGCGGTGGATATGCTTATGGCCCGTTGGGTGTGTCGCATCACACCACCGAAGAAATTGGCATGTTGCGCACGATTCCGGATTTGCAGGTGACCTCACCGGGAGATCCACAAGAAGTCGTGGGGTTAACACGTTATCTTGCGCACTACACAGGTCCAGCTTATTTGCGATTGAATAAAACCGGAGAACCCAGGTTATATGAAACTCCGCCAACCTTTACTGCTCCCCAAGCAATTCACCTGTTAAAACAACCCTCAGCGAAAATTGCTATCTGTGCAACAGGCGACATATTGAATTACGCACATCAATATGTGAAAGCCAATAATATCAATGCCGATGTTTACAGTTTCCCGTTTGTGAGTCCAATTGACACTGATATGGTTGCGCAAATTGCGAATCAATATGCGCAAATTCATCTGATCGAAGAGCATCAACTGAATTGCGGATTTACATCTGCATTTATAGAAGCTGCCAATGATTTATATGCACAAAACAAATTCAATCAATTTCCAAAAATCCATCGCATTGCTATCCCCAATCAATTTATTGGTTATGCGGGGACTCAGGAATTTTTGCGTCAACAAGCCGGGTTACTTTTAAGTTTGTAAAAAACTAAAGGTGCATTTGTTAGCAATATTATTCTGATAATCGATTGTTTCCAGATTGTGCTGGCACAAAAATCAACTCGCTCCTTCACGATTGAAAATACAACTAACTCAACTAAGCTTTTTATTGGTTTTTTAGTTGAGAAGGAATATGGAAAATCTGAATTCAAATCGGCGTCAATTTTTAGTCAAGTCACTTAAAGTTGCAGGAGCTGGTTTGTCGGTAATTAATGCGCCCTATATTATTGCCAAATCACAAACAACTTTACGGGTGATGGGAACTCACGTCACTTTACAAGAAGAAATCCGTAAACAAGCCATGGCTGACCTGGGTATTAATTTGGTTTTTGAACCTAAGGGTGAGGCGGAGCTGGTTCAAAAGGCGACTACTAATCCTGCTCAGTTTGATCTTTACGAGCAATGGACAGACAGCATCAGAACACTCTGGCAAGCCGAAGCCATTCAACCCATCAAAACGGAAAGGCTTACCTACTGGAAAGAAATCAACGATATTTCGAAAAAAGGACGTATCACTCCCCAGGCTCCTATAGGTTTGGGTGATGCCCCCTATAAAATTTTAAATGTTCAGAAAGATGGTAGTTTGGGTTCGGAATTTACCGGGGAAATCAGTTTTTTGCCCTATGTGCACAATGTGGACTCTTTTGGTTACAACACCAACATTATCCCTAAAGGTGTTCCCTATGAAAGCGAAAGCTGGGGATGGTTGCTTGATCCAAGATGGAAAGGAAAAGTGGGTATTGTTAATGCACCTACTATCGGTATTTTTGATTTGGCACTTGCTGTAGAAGCGCAAGGACTGATGACCTTCACTGACATGGGCAACATGACGATTGAAGAAATCAACACACTTTTTTCTATTTTAATTGAATTAAAAAAACAAAAACATTTTGCCGGATTTTGGAATTCAGTACCCCAGTCAGTTGACTTCATGACCACTGGACGGGTGGCTATACAAAGTATGTTTTCACCGGGCGTCTCCAGCGCGAATGGATTGGGTATTCCTGTTACTTATGCTGCTCCCAAAGAAGGTTACAGGGCCTGGCATGGTGTTATGTGTATGTCCCGCGAATGTAAAGGCCATGTACAAGATGCTGCCTATGCATATATGAATTGGTGGTTGAGCGGGTGGGCTGGAGCATTTATTGCGCGACAGGGTTACTACATTTCCAACCCGGAACGATCTCGCCCACTCCTTAATGCGAACGAATGGGATTATTGGTATGACGGTAAGCCCGCTAGTATTTCACTCAAAGGAACAGATGGAAGAATATCAGTGCAGGCTGGTGATGTGCGCACAGGCGGCTCTTACATCAATCGCTTCAGCCACGTCAAAATATGGAACAGTGTTATGGAAAATTACGAATATTCACTTGATCGATGGTATGAGTTTCTATTGGCATGAGTGAATTGAGCTCGGCATCTCAAAAAAAGAAAAGTTTCCAAATAGGCATAAGCCAGGGAATCATGTTGGGATTTTTTCTTTTATTACTAATTAGCTTTGTTGTTACCGGGTTTCAGATTTCCGGATTGAAGCAATTTAATCGCTACTTTAACACTTTTCAATCCAGTAGCGCCTCCACCAACCTGATGCTCCAAATAAACAAAGATGTATCAGAATTACAACGCCATATCTCAATTTTCAGTAATACAGAAAAAATAACCACAATCAATCAAATAAAAGACTTGCATCACCAGCTTCTGGAAGACATCAATCTATTGATTGAATCTGACTCGGTTGTCAATACACAACAATCAAACTTATTAAATCAAATGAGAACGGCAGTGGAAGCCATATCTGGAAAAATTGATCTTTTGCAGTCAGAAAAAGAACAACGAGATTCTATGATTAATATTAATCTCGCTAATATCTATATGGATATGGAAAACACTGTTGACAACGTTTTTAGGATTATGGACAAAACCCGTAACAACAAATTTCTTGATGAGTTGTGGATTGGTGAGCATTATCTTGATCAATCTCAAATGCTTACTAATCGGTATTTTAGTAAGCATGAGTTCCGATTAAAAAAAGATGTCATTACCAGTCTGTATCTGGTAGAAAAAACGTTTAAATCTATTTTGTCGGATATTAAGGATGTGAATGCCTACAGTCAGATAAATAGCGTAGTGGAAAATCTGGCAAAAGCTCGTGTGGCGTTTAATCAAGCAGTGCAAGCGGATCGAAACTACCTGTTTTTAGTTAATGTGGTATTAGCTGGAGAGTCTGCAGAAATAAGCAACATATCGGAAAAATTACGAACAGATTTTTTGAATGAACAGGCCAGAATTGTAGCATCAACAGACGAACAAATTGCTCGCATACGAAACATAGTGTTGATCAGTGCAATTATGGGGGCTGTATTGGCAGCTCTAATTGCCTTATATATCGGCAACAGAATTCGTAAACCTATACATTCCATTACTAATACTTTCACGCGTTTGGCTCAAGGTGAAAATCTACTGGACATTCCTGGGTCAGATCGTCGAGATGAAATTGGGAAGCTGGCAAATGCGGCTAATGTATTTCGTCAAACTAATGTTCGTACCCAGGAATTATTAGCTAAAACAGAAGAGTTCACTGAAGAACTTAAAAAAAGAAGTATTGAATTGGAAATAGCTGTCAATAAAGCTAAATCTGCCAATGAAGCCAAAAGTCAATTTCTTGCCAATATGAGTCATGAATTACGTACACCCATGAATGCTATATTAGGCATGTTATCGCTCTTACAAAAAACGGAACTTAATTCCAGGCAAAAGGATTACGCACTTAAAACTGAAAGTGCTGCAAAATCACTGCTAAGCCTGCTTAATGACATACTGGATCTTTCAAAAGCTGAAGCGGGGAAAATGGAACTGGATCCAATAGGCTTTAATCTTGATAAAGTATTGTTTGACCTAAAAGTAATTTTAAATACTAATATTGGTAGCAAACCTGTCGAATTAATTGTTGATATTGACGAAAAAGTGCCTCGTTATTTATTTGGGGACTCTTTGCGATTACAGCAAATTCTGATTAATTTAGGTGGTAATGCAATCAAATTTACCCAGCAGGGTTACGTTGCAATTTCGGTTGAGTTAAATTCAATATTATCTAACTCAGTCAATCTGAAATTTAGTGTTAAGGATTCAGGTATTGGTATTGCTCCTGAAAATCATCAAAAAATATTCAGTGGATTTACACAAGCCGAATCTTCCACAACAAGACGTTTTGGGGGGACAGGGTTGGGGTTGGCCATCAGCCAGCGATTGGTAGCGATGATGGGCGGATCACTTAATTTACAGAGCGAACTAAATGTTGGGAGTTGTTTCTTTTTCTTCATTGAAATACCCCTGCTTTCCGCTGAAGAAATTGTCGCTTTGGAAAACAAAAATCTGAAAAAAGAAAATAATAACAATCTTAAACGCTTGGACTCCATGAAAATTTTGTTGGTGGAAGACAATCCAACCAACCAACAAATTGCATTGGAATTATTACAGGCAGAAGGTGCCTGGGTTGATGTTGCTAATGATGGACAAGAAGCAATTAATTTTTTGTCAAAAAATCTTAAAGCCTTAAACTCACCTGGTGTGGATTTGGTTTTAATGGATTTGCAAATGCCAGGGATGGATGGCATCACGGCTACCAGGTTCATCCGCAATCAACTGGATTGCAAAACACTTCCAATTGTTGCCATGACAGCAAACGCCATGAAATCTGATCGAGATGCATGTATTGAAAGTGGCATGAATGAACATTTGGGGAAACCTTTTGATTTGGAGCATGTGATTAAGGTATTACGCGCTCAGACAGGATGGTCTGAAATTAAAGTAGATAAGAAATTGACTTCTATTGATCAACCCATAACATCTGAACAGATAAAAGAATTTGATTTTCAAGGTGCAATTGCTCGTATGGGAGGTAATGAAGCGTTATATCGTAAAATGCTACCGAAATTTATTGAAAATCTATCAAAGCTTCCAGACAAATTAAATGAGTTATTGCTGTCTCCAGAAAATATTCCAAAAATTGCACATGAAATGCATTCACTAAAAGGAATCGCTGTCACCATGGGCGCATTGCATCTTTCGGAACAGGTTGGAGTAATTGAAAAAAAACTTAAAGAAAATCCAGATGATGTTAATGCTGCTGAAATGGTAAAATCTGTTTGTAATCTTATACAAGCTGCAAGCAAGCATTTAATATTATTTCTTGATCAACACTGAGTACAATTTTATTGTGTTACTGTCGGTTACAGGGTAACAGTAGTTGCTTGAGTTAAATTGCGCGTATCTCAACCTAATTATCGAAATAGCAAATAACGACGACAGTGCTTATGCCCATCGGTAACATTTATCGTCTTCTTTAAAAAAATTTACTTTGCAGTATTGAAACTGTCATAAATAGAATCCATTATCCGAAATCCCTATCACGAAACTTACACCAGGAGGCAATCATGGCAGTCACAACACATGAGCTTGTAATGGCGGAAATCACAGGTATTTCTGATTCTGGTTTGCAGTTGAAGTATAAAAATATGAAAGGAGTTGTCAGGTTAAAAGATATGGATTGGATGGCATCGGGTGCATTGGAGAGAATGTATTCCAATTATAAAGTGGGCAATATTATTGAAGTTGTTATTGTTGAAATGAAAAAAAATCAGTTTATTGCTTCCCGCAAAGATGTTTTTCCGGAATTAAATCCCTGGCGGAATCCCAAGTTATATCAAGTTGGAAAAGCATTTTCTTCGGTAGTGAAAGCAGTAACTCATGCCGGGTATATTGTGCAGCTGTCTGCGGGTGCATGGGCTCTAATAAAAGATTGCAATGCTCACATTAACTATCAGGTAGGGCAGTTATTAAATGTCCGGATTGTTGATGTTAATCACGATGTGCAAAAAATAATTGCGGTGCCTATGGCATAAAAATCGAGTGGTTTGAATCGCAGTGCTTAATTCCCACATCCCGCGAAAGCGGGATGTTCGTTTCTAACCCGGTATTTCTTCCAGACTCTTATTTCTGATATTTCTAAATGAGAATTTTTTTTATTCTGTCAGATGAAAATTGATGATAGCGCTACCCTTCCTGTTTACCTGTGATCAGGCACTCAATTCAACGAGTTGGGTTTGTTTTTCAGAAAAAAGTCTTAAATAATCCCTCAAAACCAAATATCAGTGTTCCAGATTTAAGCGAACTGGTGCCGAAAAAATCAATAAAAAGAGGGTGAAAATGAGAGCATTTGTCTGGATTCCCTTGTTTTGTTTGTTAACTGCGTGTGGTGGCGAAGCGGATATTGATGAAGAATCAAATAATTCAACTCAATCGCAAACATCTATATCCAGTACTGTGACTTCAAGCTCCAGTAAAGCGGTGGTGAGTTCGACAGCTGTTAGTAGCTCTTCCAATAGCAGTTCAATAACACTTATCAGTTCTATTTCATCCTCACGCTCTTCGAGTTTGTCGAGTTCTAAAAGTTCGATAAACCTTGTTTTCAGTTCGTCGAGTGCACAGTTGATTTCGTCAAGTTCAAATTCTCGCTCGAACTCATCAACTTCGCGTTCAAGCTCCAGTTCTAGATCTAGCTCATCAAGTTCGCGTTCAAGTTCCAGTTCTAGCTCATCAAGTTCGCGTTCAAGTTCCAGTTCGAGCTCATCAAGTTCGCGTTCAAGTTCCAATTCGAGCTCATCAAGTTCACGATCCAGTTCCAGTTTGAGTTCTTTCAGTTCGCGATCAAGCTTATCGAGTTCTCGTTCCAGCTCATCCAGTTCATCTATCGCCAGTTCTGCATCCGGTAATATTTGTGCTGCGCCAAAACCTGCGCAACTTTCTACCAGCTTTTTGTCGCAATCAAGTGGTATTGCCTGTGCCGGTTGTCACGGTAATGATGGCATTTCCGGTTTTGCAGCTGACTTACCTGAATTGGATTTCACACAATATTCGTTGAGTAATTTTCAAAATACGGTGCGTAATGGAAAAAATAACATGCCGGGTTTTGCTGATTCAGCCAATGTTTATCCACAAAGTGCATTGTTAAATGATTATGCGTATTTTGCTTACGATTCACTTTGTGGTGGCACAGTTAATCCAGGTTTAAGTTGTTCTGCCAGCAATGAATTGTTGTCGCCAAAACTCAGACGCCTGACGAAAACACAATTTGCCAATAGCATAAAATCGGTTTTTGGTGGCACTTACAGTGATGCAGTATTGCCTGATTTTCAGGATGCCATTCCAACCATAGGTATGTCGAATGACGCCAATGCGCTGCGAATTCACGAAATTAATATGGAATCCGTTTATTTGTCGATTGATGCGATTGTCGATCAGCTTTTGGTACAAAACACCACAGTCAGTAGTTGTGTCAGTTCAACCAGTAACACTTGCTTAACAACTATTTTGGATACACAAGGCCGCTTGCTGTGGCGTCGCCCGCTGACAACAACAGAAAAACAATCAATTAATACGCGTATTACCAATGTGCGTAATGCAGGTGGAAATAAATCTGCTCAAGTTGAATTTCTGTTGAAGTCATTAATGTTGAATCCCCATTTTTTGTATCGCTCGGAAATAGGGACGTTGCAGAGTGGAACTGTCCAGTTAACGGCTTATGAAATTGCCAGTTTGTTATCTTATGCACTTTGGAATTCACCGCCGGATGAAACACTTTACGGGCTTGCAGAAAATAATTCCCTGTTGCAACAAGCAACCGTTGAATCACAAATCACACGTATGATTGCTGATTCGCGTTTTGATCAGGCTCTTGTCAGTTTTTATCGCGATTATTTGAAATTGGAACGTGTAAAAACAGTTAACAAATTGGCTGAATTAAATTTCAATGAATCGGTTCGACAATCTTTATTAACCAGTGCGGAAATGAGTTTGACAGATCAGGTTGCCAATCGTGATCGTGATATTTTGAATGTGCTCTCGGTAACGCAATTTTATGTGAATGCCGATATTGATGATTTGTTGGGCTTATCGGTAACTGGCAGCAATCAGCGCTTGATGGCAACACCTTCAGGGCAACGCAATACCTTGCTGACGCATCCTGCATTTTTATCCGTGCATTCGAAAGAAGGTGCATCAGGAATTGTGAAACGCGGTGTTTATACGCTGGAGCAATTATTGTGTCAGGAATTGGGTGATCCACCACCTGGTGTAATGGAGCCGCCAATACCACCGGAGGTTAATCCCAATACAACCTCCACACGCGATTTGTTGACCATGTTGCACACATCGCAAGTACCGTGTAACAGTTGTCATGTGCATATTGATCCGGCCGGATTTGGTTATGAAAATTATGATGCTATCGGTCGCTTCAGAACATTTGAAAAACAAAATGTTCCGATTGATGCATCGGGGACAATTAATCTCGATGTATCCACAATGCTCACGTTTGCCAACAATATTGAATTTACCAATACATTGGTTTCGTCGCCAAGAGTGAGGGCCTGTATTGCAAGACGATTCCTGGAAAATGTTGCAGGCGAAACTTTGGATGCCAGTTCATGTGAGTTGGAAAAATTTAATGAACAATTAAATGCCAATCAAATCTCCATTCGTCAACTGGCACTGGCATTGGCGAAGCTGGAAAGTTTGCGTCTTCGCAATGATTGATCAAAGCAGAGAGAATCTATCATGAACAAGAACATATTGATCAATAAACAATTAGCGCGACGTGATTTCATTAAAGGCTTGGCGGGATTGGGGTTGTTAAGTGCATTACAAGTAGAGCAGACATTCGCACAAACACGTGCACCTGTAAGAGTTTGTTTTATTCCATTGGCTCATGGTTGGGGTTCTGGTTATCAAGCCATAGATAATTTTTCAGGAAGTGAATTTGATTTTGAGTTACCGGAATTCTGGAGTCCATTTGAATCTATTAAAGCAGATTGTGTTTTTGTGGATGGATTACGCGGTACATTTTGGGGTAATGCACATGATGTTTCCTATTCAGATATTTTAACGGCCGCAGTGCCGATTGAAGCACCGAATGATTCCGCTTTAGGTGGGCCTTTTCCAAGACCTATTGCCCCCTCAATTGATTATTTGCTTGAGAAACATTACAACATGCCTGCATTGCGTTTGAGTGCGCGATACACTTCATGGGGCGCTGCTTATCACCCATTATCATTTAATGACCGTTTGGACAGTCTCGCTTTTTACACAAGATCTTACGATGCTTATCGTTCTATTTTCAGTGGAAGCGGGGGCGGTAGTAACACCGGTGTCGATCCTGTTATTGCAGAGTTATTTCCTTATTTATCCAGCGAAACCAATCAAATTATTCAAAATATTAATGCTGCCAATATCAACGAGCGCAACAAATTATATTCCTACCTTGAAGCGGTAAATGCCGTCGGTAAAAAAGTAGGTACAAAACCTGTTGTGAGTGGTACGGCTACTTTGAAAAAAATACCGGTGCAATCACAAAATATCGGACAGGAAATGGAAAGCATGTTGGATATGGTGCGCGTAGCATTTACTAACGATACACATCGTGTTGCTGTAGTCGGGTTTGGCGAGCAGACAGATGAATTTATGTGGACAGACACAGCAGGTGGCGCTCACGTTGGAATATCCGGATACACCGGTGATTTCCATCACGATATTGCGCATTACAATGAAGGCAAACCTGCCGATGCCAGAAGAGCTTATGTAGGTTGGACACAATACAATGCACAAAAAGTGGTGAATTTTGTAAGAGATTTACAAAATACGATTGATATCGACGGCCGCCGTTTAATCGATAACACTATCATCGTATTAACCGGCGAAATTTCAAATGGTACTCATGACCGCGATTTGAAACCTCACATAGTCATTGGTGGTGGAGGTAGTGCCAGTGGTGGCGTTAATGCCATAAGGACCGGTCGTTGGTATAAAACACCTCTGGTATCCACAACTACAGTGGGTAGTCGTGATAGCAGCGGCACTTATAAATCCATCAAACAAACAACCAGCTGGGCGAATAATCAATGCTCCCAATTTAGCCATGCCGATTTATTTACACGTATTGCGCAATTGACGGGATTAAATATTTCCAGCGTTGGTATTGATCGAATGAACTTGTCTCCTCTCAATATTTAATTGTGTGTCCTCGTTGTGTGTTTACGTCACCTCGTGAAAGCGGGGTGACGATTTTTTTCAAAATAAATAATTTCCCCAGGTCTTTGCATCATTCATTTGTGTTTTATGCCCCCACTTTTATTTTTGATTCATAAATCCATTTTCTGCTTAATTCTTCTGCATATAGAGCGGGTACTGCCAATGACATGCCGATGGAACCGGGTTGATCGGTCAATATATGGTTTGTTATACCAACTACTTTTCCGGATAGGTTAATTACGGGGCCGCCTGAATGCCCCGGGGTAATTGAAATGCTGGTTTGAATGTGTGGAATGGAATAGTCACCGGCGTTTATTGGAAGCCTGCGGTTGAGTGCACTGATTATTCCTACGTTGTCAGAATAGTCAAAACCATAGGGCGCGCCTATAACAAATACCCATGCACCTACTTTTGGCAGTTTTGCAGATTCAAAACTTAATGCAGAAAAGTTATCGCCGTCGATTTTAAGCAATGCCAAATCCGACACGTTGTCGCTGGCAACAAGTTGTGCTGAAAATTTTCGTTTGTCATGAAGCGTTACCTGAATTTTTTCAGCGTCTTTGACTATGTGTAAGCAGGTCATGATGTAACCATTTTTTGATACAAAAAATCCTGTACCGGTTTTATCGACTACTTCATGTTTTTCTTTTGCTTCAAAAAGGTGTCGCAAGTTAGTTGCTGAATCATCTCTGAGGTTTTGATCAGAATGTTGATAAGTTGTAATCGTAACAATTGATGGCATGGTCTTTTCGATCACCTCTTCAAACTCGGAAACGGGTTGGTGCGTTGGCAGTGTAAAAGGAAAATCAGGGAATCAAGGTGCAGGAAATTACCGGGGACTTGTGATTTATTCACCAGAGTGATGGATTTGAAACGTGCGTGCAGGGTTGCATCCGGCAAGGATGATGGCGGATAGATGATCAGTAAAATAAGCATCAATTGAAATAGCGATGCCCACTTGTCAGTGTAATGCAGCGATAAAAATAGCAACTGAATTGGGATAATGCCAGCCAGAGCGAATCCACCACATTGAAACTTTAATCGCCAACCAGTCTTGTCCTTAACCACAAAATTTTCATTCTGTTCTCTTTCCTTGTTAACACCGCTACACCGGTAAGCTATAGCTAAAACAGAAAATTCAATGTGAAATATTCACGTTCAATCTTGTGAAATATTCACCTTGTCATCTGGTTACTCGTCATAAAAATAAAGCCCGGTCATCTGATCCGGGCTGCAAAAATAAAATATCTGGGGAAAAATGGAAAACTATTTGTCGGATGCTGATCTTCTCAGGAAAAAAACAGCAATAAGCCCGATCAAAAGTAATACCAAAGGTTGAAAAGTGACGGGTGCATCATGTCGTGACGCCAGAAACTCACTGATGGATTGAGTTGTTTCTGTGGTTGTTAAGTCATCACAATCGGTGTCGCCGCAAATATCCTTGGTCATGCTTTCCTGAACCCATTCATCTTTATGAAATACAGAAGTCAGAGCTTGGTCTGCATAGAACATAGCGCTGAGAATGATTGAAAAAATAATTAAAAGCAGAGAAATAATCAGCCTGTTAACCATTTATGAACTCCTTTTGACAGATTGCCTAAGCAAATTTAAAAGTAAATGTGGCCAGTAGCATGCACTCGAAATAACTGAGGGGTAGTCACTGCAAGTGTCGTCGTATCCCTGACAAGCGAGGTCCAGACCTCACCCGCTAGTCCTTACAAGCACCAGCCACAGTTGTTACCTTATCGACTTCGAGTTTGTATGAATGTGAAGTTTTGAGGCAACCGGCTGTGAATTATTCACGCTGGTTTCCTTGTTTACTGAAATTGCCTTGCGCAGGAATACAAATGCGCAGGAGCCAATGCTCAGTAAATACACGCCAAGGGGAATGTTGGACAGCGGCATCATAGTGGTAGCACTGGCTGCCGTTGAAACTGTTATCAGAAGAACAAGAGAAAGTAATTTAATGATCATTTGCGTAACTCCTTTTTGCGAAGTGAAAAATGATTAGTCTCGAAACTCCCTATTAAAATTGCCATCCCTGTGTCGCGCATTTTAACGACTGATGGCGCCAGAACCAGTGGCAGACTTCGGAATGTGCTGTGCGTTTTGGCTTACAGATGGAGGATAAGGACTGCGCGAATTTTATCGATTGAGTGATTAGATCCCGTATGACACTTCACTTCATACGGGGCTACGCTCTTCCAACCTTGTATCTCTCAACAGAAGTTGATTAACTTCAATTTCTTCAAACCCAAGTCAGGTGAACACGGTTCCAACCTTGAATAGATAAAAAATATCATTAACCATTTATTGAATTGTTGAGGTTATTTGTGTTTTTTTTGCGCCAAATATTTGTTGGATGATTGATTCTTTTGGGGAAATAAAAAGGCCAGCAGTTAGGCTGGCCTTGGGGTTTAAATAAAGGGGTCTGACCCCCTTTTGCATACTAGTCATTTGTTGATATCTCCATCTCTGGATCAATTTCATCACCATCAATACGAATGCCAAAAGGTACGATGATCTTTTTCTTTTCCCGAAGCTCCTTAA
Organism: uncultured Cellvibrio sp.; assembly: GCA_946481095.1. The sequence goes on along the minus strand of CAMLML010000013.1, from coordinate 12,983 downwards.
CTAGCGCTGGGTTGGAAATATCTTTGGGTTTGGGGATGGTTATATTGATAACACCATCTTTGGAGCCAATACAATCCTGGGACGCTTTGTCGCAATTGCTGGTTTGGGTGTTGATCCCCAAAACTGCAAAGTTATTGTCTTTGGCAAAAATTTCAAATTTTTCTGGCCCGGCAAACACAACCTTTTGTCCAGTTTTAACTTTGATTTTTAATTTTTCCAAAGATTTGGGAAGTTTTTGTTCTTTGGTGAGTGGAATGCCGACAATAGCCGTATTGGTATTCTTGATAACACGCACTGTATGTTTATGGTGTTTATCCATATCGGCAATTTTATTTTCCAGCTTTACTGTGGTACAACCGGTTAAGGCTATTAATGCGGCAAGGGGTAAAAATTTTAAAGTATTCATACAATCTCCCAATCTTATGAAATGATTAATAGTGTGTATCTAGTTTAAGCGCACGAAAATCAGGGTCCGCTTCCAGCAATTTAACGGAATAGCCTGAATTAATCAAATTCTGGTACTGTTGTTGAATTTCATCATGGTTTTGTAAAAAAACAGCGACTCGTAGTTTTGCATAAAATAAACTTTGGCTGTTTGGATTTAATTTTTCTGCTTCAATTAATGCAATTTTTGCATCCGATGCGTTTCCGAAATAGGCCAAGTTGATCGCAAGATAATGATATGTGCGGTCAATATTGGGGTTGGTTTGTATTGCTGCGCGACATAACTCAATAGATTTTTCGAAGTAGGTATTTACCATATCTTTTTTTCCTTCTATAAATTTATAGGCATCCGCAATATTAGATGCCCATCGGTAGTTATCTGGCTCCAATCGTAAGGCTTCTCTATACATATCAGCAGCTTTTTCAAAATTATTTGCATAATAATAAACACTACCAGAATTTGAAAAAGTTCGGCCATGGGGTTGTAGTCTTGCTGCCAATTCGAAATAGTTTGCAGCTTGGTTGAATTTTCCCAAATAGAAATAATTAACACCTGTATTGTTGAAAGCAGAAAAATTACTTTCATCTAAACTAATTGCCTTTTTATAAATTTCAATTGCTTCCTCGTAACGTCCATTCATTGTTAGGAAAGCTCCATAACTGTCATAAGCTCTCCAGCTCCCAGTAAAATCATTAATGTTATTCAAAAGAATTTTCTCAGCTAATTCTTTTTTATTTAATGAGCTATAGACACTGGATAAAATAATTCCTAGGTGCAATGACTTTTTGTCAATTGATAAGCCTTTTTGTAAGTATTCTATCGCTAATTCATATCTTCCTGTATCTCTGTATATTGCCCCAATCGATGCATAAGCTTCAGGATTATTGGCATCATTAGAAAGCGCCAAGAAGCAATGTTTTTCTGCGTCATTCAACCATTGTGCAGAACTATCAAGAGAATACTTTTTCCAATAACCCTTACAAAGCCCCACATTCGCCGAAGCAAACTTGGCATCGTGAACCAGCGCAGTATTAAAATAAGTAATAGCTTCATCAACATTGTCATGGGATGTGGGTTTTTCAAGAAACTCCATTCCCCGCATATAAAAATCATAAGCGGTAATATTATTGGTTAGCCTTAAAGGTGCAGGGCGAAAATTTTGTAAATCAAATTCGTCTGCTAAATAACGGGCGATTTCACCTACCAAGCGGTCTTGCAGAATAAAAATGTCTTGATAGGTACCGTCCAGTTTTCCGCCAGCGATTTGTACATTATTTTTGGTGCGAAACAGGCGATAGGAGATGCGTAGATTGTCGCCGAGTTTTTGTACGCTGCCTTCCAAACGAATGGGAGCGTGTACGCCTTCTTTTTCGTCGATGATGTAAACATCGCGCATATCAGCCAGTTGTGATCGTACGGCGGCGGTGATACCGGCAGAAAAATAATCGGCGTCACCTTTTTCGCTCATGAGATTTTTAAAATTGGTGATTTCGACATAATTGGCGGCGTAACCGGGTACCAGCCAGCGTGGGATAAAATAAAATCCGGCGGCGATTAACGTGAGAAGGCAAAAGGTTAGTGGATAACGATAAGCAGAAATTTTTCTGTTAATACCTCGAATAAAATAATGCAGATGATCGCGCCAGCCGATGCCGGCGGGTTTGATTAAATAGACGCGAATTTTTTGCTGGATATTTTTTAAAGTTTGCGAACCCAAACGTTTCGCAGGTGCTGAAAGGAAAAAGCGGACTTCATCATAAACGCTTTGTGAAATACAAATGCCATCGGCAACGGCGAGGGGTTCAAGGCGTGCGGCTATATTCACGCTATCACCGAACACCGCATTATCGCGTAGCATCACTTCGCCTTTGTGCAGGCCAATGCGGGTTTGTAGTCGTGGTAATTTTTTATCGCGATCTTCATTAAAAGCTAACAGGTGTTGCTGTATTGAAATGGCGGCTGCAACTGCATGGGTGGCGGTGTTGAAGCGGGCAAAGATCGCATCACCCACAAATTCAACCAGTTGCCCGCCATGCAATTGAATGTCGGCAAGCAAAATACGGCGATATTCACCCAACATTTCGACTGCCAGGGTTTCATTAATACCCATCAGGCGTGAATAACCCACTATATCGGTGAACATCAGTGTTTGTTCACAATGTTGTGTGGCATCAGTGGTCATTGGCTGGCTCTGTGCAATACAAGTGTCGGTGAGATAAGCGGTGGATTATTCGGTGTTTTGTTTTTAATAACAACTCTGCGTCACTAAAAGTAATTCCGGAAGTGAAAATTTAGATTGGCGCAAAAAATAACGTTTATTTTTGCGCCAACATTAGCTCTGTTCTTATACAAGCGTTATGATTGCCCTCGCCAGAGTTACCCAAAATCCACTATCAAATAAGAAGCCAGCATCATGCTAGAGAACGTCAGTTTATTTACCGATGTGCCAGCCCATTATCTCGCCGAATTGGAAAAACTCAGTGTCTTGCGCAAGTACCCGAAAAATACCGTACTGGTCACTGAAGGCGATGAATCAACCCACATGTATATTATTCGCAAAGGTACAGTCAGTGCTTATTTGAACGATGAGGATGGTCGTCAGGTTAACCTGAACTATATGCATGAAGGTGAATATTTTGGTGAGCTGTCATTAATCGATGGTAAGCCCCGTTCGGCGTCTGTTGTGACCATTACCGAATGCGAAATTTTGTTGGTATCCCGCACCAGTGTCCATGAGTTGATGCACAAGCATCCTGACTTCGCGTTGCAATTATTGACCGAGGTGACGCGTCGTGTGCGTGAATTGACCGACAGCGTAAAAGATATGGCTTTATTGGATGTCTATGGTCGAGTGAGTGCAACCCTGGAAAAACTGAGCGATGAAAATAAACGCATCCACAACCCCAAAGTCACGCATCAGGATATAGCCAATATGGTGGGCTCATCGCGCGAAATGGTGAGTCGAATCATGAAGCAATTGTTGATCGGCGAATATATTGTGCAGTGTCCGAGTTACATCGAAATCAAAAAGCCATTGCCGCGTTATTGGTAAGTTTTTTGGTTAAAACTAAACATCTCAATTTCCGTCATACCTGCCTTCGCAGGTATGACATGGATTACTATCAAAAATTAATGAACCTGCGGCAATAAAGTTAACTGATAAATATGAATCTTGTAGCCCATGTAACCTACCACTTGCAGTGGGCCTACAGAATAGTGTTGCCTCACTAGCGCAAGTTCTTCCTGCTCATTCGACATTTTGGACAACCAGGGCATATAAATGTAATAGGCCGTTTGCGGTTTTGGATTGGCTGATATGTCATCGATGTTAACGAAGTTATAGCTAAACCCATCACGCCAATCGATGGTTCGTTCAAATGATTTTCTATCAACATAAACCCCATTACGTAACCAGGGGAACCACCAGTCCCTGTGCCACATATAAAGGACGGTGTTGTCGTTCATCTTGATAGTTTTTTGCATGATGTTGAAAAGTTTATCTACCGCTGTGTATTCAGAGTTGTAGACGAAACCATTTCCGACGGCTTGATATTGGCCATCAATTTGCAAAATCGTATTGTCAGAAAATGGCGCTGAGCCAAATACCAATTTGGAAACGGGATCGACTGTTTTGAAGGTCTGAATCCCAAAAAGTACCAAAATAGTGGCAAGTATTGCCTGGCGTTTTCTGGTTGAATTAATGGAGTAATTCAACACAATCAGTAAACAGAAAATCAGGAAGAAGCCTGCAGCTACGACATAACGGGGCAGGATAAAAGTCATGTAAGTGACGTTAAATGCGACGAATAAGAAAAATGCGATGTAGAGCCCCAGCTTTGCCCACAACTTTCTATTTGACGATGATTTGAAAAGAGTGCCTGCTTCTATTTTTCGTCCAATGCCAATAAAAAATAATACGATCAATAATAAGCTGCATATCCAATGGAAATTCAATATAAATGTTTGGCTTAAACGAGCCAGTACAATTTCTCCACGGAAACCAAAAGTATTCCAACCTTCTGAATTCCAGCCAAGACTGGATTCCGCTGCCCATACTTCGCCTTTGCGAATCATCATGTAAGCAATCAGGATAATGCCTGGCGTAATCAGGCAGAGTACGCGACCCAATGCGCGCCAATATTTATAGTCGCCAATGATGGGAGTGTGAGTGCCAGGAAATAAATAGTTGGGGCCTATGGTAAAAAAATGTTTGGGATTTCTCAGGAAAGAAAACAGAGCGGGTATTCCAATCCCCAAGCCCAAAGCGCCATAAAACAATGCTCCTGTTTCTTTTGAAAAGATCATAAAGAAACTGGCGATACCAAATAACAGATAGCGCCCGTATAACAAGCTGGCGAATGCAGCAGTAAAAAACACTTGTACCGGGAAATCAGTATTTAAAAAAATCGAACATCCGAAAAATAATGGATTGAATGCATAAGCAGCGGTTGCCAATAAAACTTCTGTTCTGTTGCGGTTATCCGGAAAAAACCAAAGCAGTATTTTGTAGAAACAGTAAATGGAAAGGCATGCCAGCAAAATGTTGGTGATATTCAAAATAAATAAATTGGGGAAATCAATCAGTTGGCCCAGTACCAGAATGCCGTAGTAACCCATCGATGTATGGCCAAAAGCGTTGTAATCACGTTTCAGTGTCAGGTAAAAATCATCCCAGTTTTGGGCGGCTTTGGTGGATTCTGTCGCCACTTTTAATGCGTCCCAATAACTGGCTGCATCCCATCGGGGTACGGCGTCCAGATAGAAACATCGAATAATGAAATAAAAAACCAGTAAGCCGATGAAGAGAATATGGGGTCTCAAGGAGGTGAATAAGCTTGTCATAGATGATCTTCTTTATAGTTGTTTTCGTGCCTTTGATTGCGGGCGCAATTTAAACCAATTTTATGAAGACCTGTAAATAACTATTTCCCGTTACTGAGCGGCAGTAGGATAATTTGAGCCGGTGCAAGCCGATATACAGGGCTTTATCAACCCTGTATTATCCCGCGCCCGTAATATGGGCGGTGAATTGGAGGTTGTTATGCAGGTGTTTCATCACATTCACTCGTTGCGAGAGGCTCTGGCACAAGAGCGTAAAGCCGGAAAGCGCATAGGCTTTGTACCGACTATGGGGAACTTGCATCAGGCCCATATAGAGTTGGTCAAAATTGCCCAAAAGAACTGCGACATAGTCGTTACCAGTATCTTTGTGAATCCCCTGCAATTTGGTTTGAATGAAGATTGGGACAAATATCCCCGTACCCTGGCGGCAGATATCGCCAGGTTGGAAGCCACCAATTGCGATTATCTATTTTGCCCCGATGAAAAAGAAATCTACCCTAATGGCATGGCGGAACAGACGCGTGTGATAGTGCCAAGCATGACGGATGTTCTCTGTGGGGCCAGTCGCCCGGGGCATTTTGAGGGAGTGACTACTGTTGTCACCAAACTGTTCAATATTGTCCAGCCCGACGAAGCGGTTTTCGGTTTAAAGGATTTTCAGCAACTGGCAGTGATACGCCGAATGGTAGAAGACCTGTGTATCCCGATTAAAATTACCGCTGGCGACATTTTCCGTGAAGCCGACGGTCTGGCGATGAGCTCACGCAATGGTTTCATCACAGTTGAAGAGCGACCGCTGGTCAATGTGTTGAACCGCAGCTTGAATCAGATCAGGCAGGCCATCGAATCCGGCCGCCGTGATTTTGCGGCCTTGATCGACCAGGCGAAGGCTGAAATAGAAGCCACCGGTTTTCGTGTGGACTATGTGAATGTTTGCAACAGCCGCACTCTGGAAATGGCGGCACATGATGATCGGGAGATCACGATACTGGGTGCCATGTATACCAAGGGTGCCCGTTTGATTGATAATGTGTCTGTGAATTTGAATTGACGATTTGTCTCCCGGAGGTTATTGATGTTATCCAATTTTCTAAAAGCCAAGCTACATATGGCCAAGGTAACCCAGGCGGAGCTTTGGTATGACGGTTCCTGTGCGATTGATGCGGATCTGGTCGCGCTTGCTGGTATGCGCGAATTCGAGCAAATCGACATTTACAACGTCAACAATGGTGAGCGTTTTCACACCTACATCATTCTGGCTGAGCCAGGTTCAGGCACTATCTCCATGAACGGTGCAGCCGCACGTAAAGTCTCGGTGGGTGATCGTGTAATCATCGCAACCTATGGCCATTTCAACGAAGCCGAGTTACTCAACCATAAACCCAAGCTGGTTTATCTGGATGAGAACAATAAAGTTGAACGTACTACCAATACCATTCCCATGCAGGTTGCATGATCTGTTTAAAAAGGTCGCTAATGCGGCCTTTTGTTTTCTGAGGCATCTGATCTAATAATCACACCTTGCATATGCTTGACATAGGTTTTTGCTGGGTGAATACTGATCAGAACTTTTGAGGGCATTTCCATGAGAACGGTATCTATCTTTACCAATGGCAATAATCAGGCTGTCAGGCTTCCGAAAGATATGGAATTTGTCGGGATAAAGGAATTGGAAATTATTAAGGATGGAGACAGGCTGATACTGCAGCCCATTCGACCCACATGGTTGTCATTCGCCGAATCAGAAAAAGCTGATGATGATTTTATGCAAGATCGTGAAAATATAATGACCGATGAAGGGAGAATAAAATTTTGAAAAGGACTTACATGTTGGATACCTGCATTTGCTCTTACATTATGCGTGAACATCCGGTTTCGGTTTTGGAAAAACTTTCTGTTATTGCCGCTCGTCATAGAATTGTGATTTCGGCAATCACTTATACCGAAATGCGTTTTGGCGCAATAGGTAAAAAAGCTTCGCCCAAACATACCTATTTGATTGATGAGTTTGTTAAACGTCTTGATGCAATACTTGCGTGGGATATGGATGCCGTTGATGCCACAGTCAGCGTGAAAAAATATCTAACCGATTCAGGTACGCCAATAGGCGCAAACGACACAGCCATTGCAGGTCACGCTCTGGCAACAGATTCCATTTTGGTCAGCAACAATCTGCGAGAGTTTTCTCGAATTCCGAAATTACAGTTGGAGGATTGGGCATGAATACCCCATTTACAATAAGTGACTCCAGCGGCTAGAGTTGTCGTCTGGTTTTTTATAAAGAATTCCACCTGGTTTCCCAAGCATCTACTTTTCCAAATAACAAAATTAATCACCGAGAGTTTTTTATGTCTGATGTGCATTTGTATCCGGTCCCTGCGCAAATTAAATCCAGTGCTTATATTGATTTGGCGCTTTATCGATCCATGTATCAACAATCGATTGAATCACCCGAGACTTTTTGGGCACAACAAGCCAATCAGTTTTTAACCTGGCAAAAGCCTTGGTCGAAAGTGGTTAAAAGTGATTTGAAAAAAGGCGAGGTGGCCTGGTTTATTGATGGCAAGTTGAATGTCAGTGTGAACTGTATTGATCGTCACTTGCCTGCACGTGCAAATCAAACTGCAATTATTTGGGAGGGTGACGATCCTGCCGAAGATCAACAAATTACTTATCAGGAATTACACGATCAGGTTTGTCGTTTGGCTAATGCCTTGCGTGAGCGTGGCGTGAAAAAAGGGGATCGGGTTTGTATCTATATGCCGATGATTCCTGAAGCCAGTTATGCAATGTTGGCTTGTGCGCGTATTGGTGCAGTGCATTCAGTTGTCTTTGGTGGATTTTCGCCTGAGGCGTTGAAAGATCGAATTCAGGATGCAGATTGTCGGGTGGTAATCACTGCTGATGAAGGCCTGCGTGGTGGCAAACGAGTCCCGTTGAAAAAGAATGCCGATATTGCGTTGGCGCAGTGCCCGAATGTTCACACTTGTATTGTGGTTGCGCGCACCAGTGGAGAAATTGATTGGCATGATCAGCGCGATTTCTGGTATGAAGAACTGGTTGAGCGTCAAGCCAGTGAAGCTGAGCCGGAAGTGATGGATGCAGAAGATCCTTTATTTATTCTCTACACATCAGGTTCAACCGGAAAACCCAAGGGTGTGTTGCATACGACGGCAGGATATTTATTACAGGCGGCTATGACACACAAGTATGTGTTTGATTATCAGGAAGGTGAGGTCTATTGGTGTACAGCGGATGTGGGTTGGGTGACGGGGCACAGTTATATTGTCTATGGCCCTCTGGCAAATGGTGCTACCAGTCTGATGTTTGAAGGTGTGCCGACATATCCTGATGCGTCGCGTTGTTGGCAAGTGATCGACAAACACGGCGTCAATATTTTTTATACGGCACCTACCGCAATTCGAGCATTAATGGGTACTGGCGATGAATTTGTTACAAAAACATCGCGCGATAGTTTGCGTATTTTGGGTAGTGTGGGTGAACCGATAAATCCTGAAGCATGGGAATGGTATTACCGTGTAGTTGGCAATAGTCGCTGCCCGATAATGGATACCTGGTGGCAAACCGAAACCGGTGCACATATGTTGACGCCATTGCCCGGTGCGATTGATTTAAAACCTGGTTCAGCAACGCTGCCATTTTTTGGTGTGCAACCGGTATTGGTGGATGCAGAAGGCAAAGAAATTATTGGAGCTGGCGAAGGTAATCTTTGTATTAAAGCCGCATGGCCGAGTCAAATTCGCACTGTCTATGGCGATCATCAGCGTTGTATCGATACTTATTATTCTACTTACCCCGGTTATTATTTTACGGGTGACGGCGCGCGTCGTGATGCTGATGGTTATTACTGGATCACCGGTCGTGTTGATGATGTATTGAATGTGTCTGGCCATCGCATGGGTACAGCCGAAGTCGAAAGTGCTTTGGTGTTGCACGAAAAGGTCACAGAGGCTGCAGTCGTTGGTTATCCTCACGATATTAAAGGGCAGGGTATTTATGCCTATGTCACTTTGATGTCAGGCGAGCAACCCAGTGACAATTTGAAAAAAGAATTGATCGCGCTTTGCGTCAAAGAAATCGGCGCAATTGCCAAGCCCGATATTATCCAATGGGCACCGGGCTTACCCAAAACCCGTAGTGGAAAAATTATGCGTCGTATCTTGCGCAAAATTGCCGCGAATGAATTGGACTCTTTGGGTGATACATCCACCCTGGCTGACCCTTCGGTGGTTAATGAGTTGATTGCGAATCGCGCTAACAAATAATGTTAAAAACATTGCAACTTGTTGATGAAACTTTTCGTATGTAGAAAGGAAGCCTTTAAGGTACATTTTTTTACAAGATTGGCTCAAATTTCTGCAACTTAAGATTTTGTTTGGGTTCAAACTGGGGTTCGTTAGTTAATTACGGGGTGGAGTTATGAAAAAGTCAGTTTTGATTTTGATGGGCAGTCTCGCGTTAATTACAGCTTGTTCTATCACAAAGCCGCACGAAAAAAATCTGGCGACAGAAGCTGAACCTTTGGGTTTAACTGAAGTTGAATCGGCAACATTGGATTCTGTTTTTGTTGCGGACAAAGTGGGAATTGCCAATTACAAATATGTCGTTCTTGAACCTCTGGATATGTCGGCAGTGAAAATTCGTAAGCCTGCCAATATCAGTTTTGTCAATGACACTCCATGGGAATTGAATGATCAGGATCGCAATTATTATCAGGAAAAATATACGCAAGCGATGAAAAAAGAATGGTTGGACAAATCAGGTTTGACGCAGACTGATAAGGCCACTGAACAAACTTTGATAGTAAAAGCGGTGTTGAAAGAAATAGCCCCTCTTGGTAGTAAAGATGATTTCAAAGGTCGCCCTGCCATCACAAAAGTTTACAGTGAAGGTGTGGGTACTATGACAATCAATTTTCAACTGAGCGATGCAAAAACAGGCAAGGTTTTGGCTTTGGTTTCCGATCAGCGGGATTTGGGTAAGATCTGGGAAGAAAACAATCGGGTTACGTTTAATCAACAAGTTCGCCTTGCATTTACCGCTTGGGCCAGTCGTTTGCAAAAACAATTTATGTGAATCTTCAGGGCGACTATTACAGTCGCCCAATTTATTTTTTCCCCGCTAAACTAACGCCACCAATTACCAGTGCAGCACCAATTAATTGTACGGGGCCAATCACTTCATCCAAAAACCATGCACCCAAAAATAAAGTCACGACTGGGCCAATGCTGCCCATAATTGCGGCTTTGCTTGCACCAACGGAGCTGATGCCTTTATTCATCAAGAAAGAGGGAATCACTGTGGAGAATATCGCGAGGGCTACTGCCAACCAATAAACTTCGTTGGGTTGTTCGAGTTGATGCAAATCTGTCAGCAATAAATTATGCAGTATCACACCGGCAGATGCGGACAACATGCAATAAGTGGTGAAAGTCAGTGATCCTGCTTGCTTGGCTTTTTCGCTGGTCATGACGACAAAAAATGCATAGGTGATAGCGCTGCTAAATACCAGTAATCCGCCGATTAATGTGTTGGATAAGGTTTGATGAAATTGCAATTCATGGACAAAAACAAAAATCATTCCTGCATAGGCGATTGCCAATGCAATTTTTTCCCTGCGTGAAATAATTTTCTTTTTCCAAAATACCATCATCAACATAACAATGGTGGGGTAGATATAAAGAGTCAGTCTTTCCAGTCCAGCCGAGATAAGTTCCAATCCCCAAAAATCCAGCAAACTTGAAACATAATAACCAACCAATCCTAATCCCAAAATTTGCAGTAAATCTTTTTTATTTAATGTCATGCGTGATCGTTTGTGTAACCAGAAAGCGACCGCCAAATAAAAAGGTAAGGCGAACAACATGCGCAGCATCAGCAGAGGGGCAGCGGTAATGCCATAGGCATAAGCTAATTTGATGAATATGCCTTTGCAGGCGAAAAAGAAGGTGCCCAAGAGAACGCAAAGAATGCCGAATCGGTGCGACTGGGTGAACTTGATTAGTGAATCGGACATGGCAAAAAAGCCTGGAAAAGGGCAAGGCAGGCTAGGGGATTTGTTTTTCAGGGTCAAATGAAATGGCGGAATGGGTTATATGAATTTTCGGCATCTTCAGCATCAGTATTTTGCGTGGCGGGGATTTAGGCGCTTGATGTACAATGCCGCCTCCAAATTTTCATCCTTCCCATTAACACAGCGCTGGCTGTTCAGGCCCGTTGCTGGTCAACCCAGGACTTGTCTATGTTTGATAAAAACCAAACTATTGCGTCGTTTGATCCCGAAATCTGGGCGTCCATTCAAAACGAAGGTCGTCGCCAGGAAGAGCATATCGAACTCATCGCTTCCGAAAATTACACCAGCCCGATGGTGATGGCGGCTCAAGGCACCAAGTTGACCAACAAATATGCCGAGGGTTATCCGGGCAAGCGTTACTACGGCGGTTGTGAATATGTTGATCAGTCAGAAGCTCTGGCAATTTCCAGAGCAAAAGAGTTGTTCGGTGCAGATTACGCCAACGTGCAACCTCATTCAGGCTCACAAGCTAACACTGCTGTTTATGCAGCCCTTTGTGCTCCAGGCGATACAGTATTGGGTATGAGTCTGGCTCACGGTGGCCACTTGACCCACGGTGCCAAAGTGAACTTCTCTGGCAAGATTTACAACGCAGTTCAGTATGGTTTGAACCCTGAAACCGGTTTGGTTGATTACGAAGAAATTGAGCGCTTGGCCTTGGAACACAAGCCAAAAATGATAGTCGCTGGTTTCTCTGCTTATTCTCAAGTGTTGGATTGGCAACGCTTCCGCGATATCGCCGATAAAGTGGGCGCTTACTTGTTTGTTGATATGGCTCACGTGGCAGGTTTGGTTGCCGCTGGTTTGTATCCTAACCCGGTGCAAATTGCTGACGTGACTACTTCAACCACACACAAAACTTTGCGTGGCCCACGTGGCGGTATCATCCTCGCCAAAGCGAATGAAGAAATTGAAAAGAAATTGAATTCAGCGGTATTTCCGGGCGGCCAGGGTGGTCCTTTAATGCATGTGATCGCCGCCAAAGCGGTCAGCTTCAAAGAAGCCATGACACCTGAATACAAAACCTATCAACAACAAGTGGTTAAAAATGCCAAAGTCATGGCCGCCACTTTTATTGAGCGTGGAATCAAAATCGTATCTGGCGGGACTGAAAACCACTTGATGCTGGTGGATTTGATTGGTAAACCCTACAGCGGTAAAGATGCTGACGAAGCCTTGGGCAACGCCCACATCACCGTCAACAAAAACGCCGTGCCTAACGATCCACGTTCACCCTTTGTGACTTCCGGTATTCGTGTGGGTACACCGGCGATTACCACTCGTGGTTTCAAAGAAGCCGAGTGCAAGCAATTAACCAATTGGATCTGCGATATTTTTGATGCGCTGGAAAAAGGTAATGCGGATGCAGTGATTGCTGATGTGAAAGCGAAAGTGTCGGTGCTTTGCAAACAATTTCCGGTTTATGCAGATTAAGTTTGATGTGGGATTTGAAAAGGCAGTCGAAGGACTGCCTTTTTTTATGCCCTCACCCCTGGCCCTCTCCCAGAGGGAGAGGATTGGCTCCTCCCTTTGAAAAAGGGAGGCGGGGGGAGGGATTTAAGATGGTCAATTTTACGAAGATTTTAAATCCCCCCTAACCCC
>CAMLML010000012.1 GCA_946481095.1 uncultured Cellvibrio sp. | reverse complement strand
TCAATTTGTTCGTAAACACCCGCGATACCAAGATCCAAAATAATTTGTGCTGCATCCGGCGGCATTTGACGTCGCAGATACATAAATTCTTTTTTCGCGTAGCGAGATAATCGTTGATTTAATTCTTTTACTGAAATACCCAGGGCTTTGGCGAGTTGTGGAAAATGCGCCTGCTCTTTCATCAATTGCTTGGGGTTTGCCCACAAATCCGAAACAGGTGTACTCACCGCCAAAGGATCGCCATTACGATCCGTGATGACACCGCGATAAGCCGGAATTACTTCACTACGCAAAGTTCTGGACTGCCCCTGATCTTGCAAAAATTCAAACCCTTTTTCAGTGTTCGGCCACACCTGTATTTTCACAAGATGGACAAATAAGATGACAACCAATAAAACTAAAAAAAGTCCTGCGACATAAAATCGCCAGCGCGACACACGCAGCGGTGTCTGTGCAACTTTGCGTTGCATTTTTGCTGTTCTGGGTTCCAATGCTGATTTGCGAATAATCATTGTGACCTCCCTTCAACGCGCGCAGGGATCATCACAATTTCATCCGAAACAGGTGCTTTCATATTTAATTCGGAAACCGCAATATGCTCAACACGTCCGTAGGCAGCCCAGGTGCTTCTTTCCAATAAATACTGACCCCATTGCACTTGCAACTGCGACGCCTGTCTGCGCAAGACTTCCAAATCATCCGTTTGCCGACGCACCTGTTGTGTGCTGGCAACAACCGCCAGCGCAGAAATCAAAACCAACAACCAAAGCAACGCAATCGCCAGGATCATGCCTGGCGTTATTGCTCGTTGATTTTGCTTCAATCTTAATTTCATAATTTCCCTGGTAGATTTTTATCTACTCATAATTTTTCAGCGACACGCATGACTGCACTGCGCGAGCGTACGTTGAGCGCTACTTCTGCATCCGATGCCTTGAGCGCTTTGCCGATGGTTTTTAATTTTCGATTTAACTGCTCATCGCGAATTGGCAAACCTTTTGGCACAGGATCACCCTGTTCCTGTTGACGAAAAAAACGTTTTACCAGGCGATCTTCCAGTGAATGAAAACTTATCACCACCAAACGACCACCTGGAACCAACACGTTAACCGCTTGAGTCAAAACCGATTCCAAATCACCCAACTCATTGTTGATGTAAATTCGAATCGCCTGAAATGCACGTGTCGCCGGATGTTTGCCTTTTTCCCAAGCGGGATTGGCTTCTTTAATCACTTCAGCCAAATGTCCTGTACGCGAAAAAGGATGCTTCTGACGCTCCATCACAATCGCTCTTGCCATGCGCCGTGCGAAACGTTCTTCACCCAATTCTTTTAAAACAAAACTGATGTCATCTTCGGCCGCTGTGTTAATCCATTCCGCTGCGCTGATGCCACGCGTTTGATCCATACGCATATCCAACGGACCATCCTGCATAAAACTGAACCCGCGATCGGCGTTGTCCAGTTGCGGTGATGACACACCCAAATCCAGCAACACACCGGACACTTTTCCGGTTAACTCCCTTGCGTGAATTAATTCAGCCAAATCCGCAAAAGAAGCGTGTGCAATTGCAAAACGTTTTTCGTTAGCAAATTTCTGATGCGCGGTTTCAATTGCAGCCAGATCCTTATCAATCGCCAACAACTGACCTGTTGCACTTAACTTCTGCAAAATAAGGGAGCTGTGTCCACCACGACCAAAAGTGCCATCGACATAAAACCCCTGCGGATCAGTGATCAATTGCTCAACCGCTTCATTCAGGAGCACAGTGACATGCGGCCAATTTCGCTGGAGGGTTTGGTCAGACACGCCAGCTCCTGTCAAAAGGACAAAGATTGCAATTCGGCGGGCATAGCATCCTGAGCAGGCTGGTCCAGCAATTGATGCCATGCATCTTCGGACCAGAGTTCAAGCTTGTTGCCCAAACCTACCAACATCAGTTTCTTATCGAGATGCGCGAACTCGCGCAGGGTGGGAGGCACCAGAATGCGCCCATTGCCGTCCATCTCCAGATTGACTGCCTGACCGATGAACAAACGTTGGATACGTCTGACTTCAGGATGAATAGTGGGTAACGACTGGATTTTTGGCAGTATCTGTTGCCACTCAGGTTCCGGGTACACCAGCAAGCAACGCTCCTGTGTATGCGCCGTCAGCCATAAACGACCAGCACAAAGCTCAACCAGCTCATCGCGAATACGCGCAGGCACGGCCATGCGACCTTTTGGGTCCATGCTGATGGAATGACTACCTGTAAACACAAATCACCACTTTGGAGTAAAAATTTCCACAAAAATCCACATTTATCCACTTTTTCCCACGATGCTCACTATAAATCCGCTCAGTGCAAAGTCAAGGGAACAAAAAACAAAAAAGTCACAAAAATCAGGGGAATATCGAGGAAAAGTGAGGGAAAGCATACGGAAAATGCCAAATGGAGACGAAAACAATACCGATAAAAAGATATAAAACAGCCAGATAAGCAAACAACTTAAAGTAAAACATTAAGTTTGCAATTATTTGGGATTGATAAGACAGGTTTTTTAGAAGGAAAGGAGCTAACAGGAGGACTCAAAACAAAAGCGGAGCAAAAGATACTGGATAAAAATTCAGCTGGCAAGACTGGTTTGCAAACCAAGCTTATGGAAGCTGTCATTTTTGATGGGGATTAACAGATCAAGCAAGAATCCTACGCAGACTTCAGATTCCTTAAACTTTTCGGAGTCAATATGCGTATCTCAAGTTACATAAGACCCCTGTTATTAATCAGCGTGCTGTTTGGTAGCTTTACATCTGCAGATTCAAAAAAAGAATGTTATTGCAAATTACCGCCGCAATCACTCATGGGTTACACCATCAACTATCAAATTCTCGATACCAAAACACAATTGACTGACGCCCCATACAAAGGTGTGGTTGTCAGCAACTATCAAAACAAACATTTTAAGGCACAAGGAACCGGAACTCTGAATAACAATACCGATCCAAATAAAGAATTTTCCGAAGGTAACTATAAATATAAAATTATCGACTGTAATACAGCGGTCGAAAGTGCAATCACAAGTTTGCCGCAATATTCACAGAGAACGACTCATTTAATTTTCACCAGCAAGGATGCAGGCACATGGGAACAAAATATTGATAATGGTCGAATAATTCATTCAGGTAAATTCAGCATTGTTAAAACAGCCACTACAGACACAGCACCCGGTGTCACAGCAGGGCTCCATTTCGCACTGATTATCAAATCAACCATATCCAATCTTCCGCCAGAAGTTTATCCTCGCGCGGGATTGGTCTTACAAACTTATAGGGAAGATGGCAGCATGACATTTTCAGGTACAGGCCCAGGCACTATTAATTCCACAGGGACTTACAGCTATAAAAAAGTTTCACCCAATACCGGTGTTGAAGAAGCTATTCAAACGAGTGCTTTCTTTAGCCTGCCCTACACTATGGTCTATACATTTGAAACAGAAAAATCAGGAAAATGGGAACAAAATTTTGCCAATGGATTAATTAAATTATCAGGTACATTTGACAGTTTCCCTGCACAATAACCAAAAAATGGCTTGCTTCTTATCAAGAGTAGGCCTTTATATAATCCAACAACAAGATCACGCATCTATGCCAATTTTTTATATTGAATTATTAAAATTATTTTTTATCGTTTCTTTTAGTATCGGTGCCTGGACTTGTATTAATTTAATCCTAAATAGACGTAGTGATTCCTATATTCGCAGCGCACTGATCATTTATGTACTGGTGTTATTAATATCGCCAATTAATGCCTACATTAATTTATTACAATTGGAAACGAGCAACTTTCTAACTTTACTGAGCCAAAAATTATCCTGGGTTTACGGACCATTATTGATGATTTTAATAGATAGGCTACTGTTAAAAAAAATCAATGGCAATTATATAATCTGGCATTTTTTACCTTTTTTATTTTTTACCCTGGAGCAAGCACTTCAACTCTATTGGATTAGCCCATGGCAATATGTGGCGATACTTTATTTACAAATAAGTGGCTACCTGTTTTATGCCATAAAAAGTATTCTGCAACACAAAGAACAATTTAAAAAGTTAAATAAAAATTATCGCAATAGCAGTTATTACTGGGCCATGCATTTGGCGTTTGGACTGGCTGTTGTAATGACATGGGATTTGATTATTGTCAGCGGGCTTTTTCTGGGATTCATTAATTCATTCACCTTCATCACGATTCTTGCGTCTGCTTTTTCCATCTATATCAGCGCATTGTCATTGCTGTTTATTTATCAACCAGAAGTATCGATTAAAGATGGAATAGACCATACGACTTCCGAGGAAGAAACCAAAGTCACTCCACATCTGCGCAGCATTGAATTGTCATCTGAAGCCGCAAGTGAACTTCAGCAACGATTGGAAAAATTGATAGCAACCCATCAGCCTCATTTGGATGAAAGCATTTCATTGGGAAAATTGTCATCGCTTCTGGGGATTACACCACATCAACTGTCCGAATTACTGAATATTCATATGTCGATTTCTTTTTACGATTATCTCAACCATTTACGTTATGAAGAATCGATAAAGTTACTACAAAATATCCAACAGGAATACAGTATTACCGACATTGCCTATCGTTCAGGATTTAACAACCGTAATAGCTTTTATAAAGTGTTCAAAGAAAAAACCGGTATGACACCAACCCAATTCAAAAATAATTTTTCTGGATAGAAGGTCAAAAAAACTCACAATATTTTCCATTGTTTGAGTTTAAGTTGTAGAAACCCGTAAAAATAACGGCTATTCACTTCATATAGGTGTATGTTGAGAACCCCTAACTCAAACGAGACCTCATATGAAAAATCAAAAATTGCTGGGCGTGGTGTTACTTGTAGTTGGTGCCATCATCTTGTATTTCGGCTGGCAATCCTCCGAATCTGTAGGTGATAAAGTTACCGAAGCCATTACAGGCCGATTTACCGATGAAACCATGATTTTTATTATTGGCGGTGCTGTGGCACTGGTTGCAGGTATTTACCTGACATTACGCAAGGGTTAGCCTGGCTCCCTTCCTTACGAAGGGGAGGGCCAGGGGGGTTAGTTGATTGAAGAATTTTTTCAGAAACGAATATTGCTGCATTAGAAAAAGCTATTCACTGAAGCACCGCAGGGTTTCTGTCGTCATACGGTTTTTCTACCGCCCGACATCAAACCATTCATGAACTTCATACTTTGGAAGGGAATTTATTAGTTCAGCAAGTTTTATCGCAGTGGTCTGAATTTCAGATCACGAAGCAAAAACAAAAAAACCTGCATTAAGCAGGCTTTTAGGCGTCTGTCGAAACAGACTTTTTTATGGTGCCCAGACCCGGAATCGAACCAGGGACACGAGGATTTTCAATCCACTGCTCTACCGACTGAGCTATCTGGGCGTGTCTTTGCGGCTAGCGCAAGAGGCGCGTATTAAACCCGCTCGACCTGATCGAGTCAAGCCTGATTTGGAAAAAAATCCTGTGCTTTCAATGACTAAAAGATGATCACCATTACCTGTCTATTTCAGAAGAGGCTAGGTTTTAGGCGGGACGTAACCTTCGGCTTGATCAACATTTTCGCCGGATAAAAATTTGGTCATTTGTTCCGAAAGATAAACTTTGGTGCCCATGTCCATCATATTCAGGCGTTTTTCGTTGATTAACAGGGTTTGGTGCGCCATCCATTCTTGCCAGGCTTGTTTGGAGACATGATTGTAGATGTCCTGTCCTTTTGCGCCGGGATAGGGGGGGAGATCCAGGCCTTCCATTTCCTGTTGATATTTACGGCAAAAAACCATTCTGGGCATAACTCGTTCTCAACTTATTTGCGGGTGGATTTTTTGGGGCTGCGCGGATCAAGCTGCGCCAATTTATCCAATAATTTTTTGACTGGTGCAGCCAAACCCAAATCTTCAGGGGCATGTGGATTGTACCAGTGGGATTTGGCTTCGCCGATCACTTTGGGGGTTTTGGTCAGTTGAATCAACACTGGCGTGATATCCAGATGATAGTGACTAAACGTGTGGCGCCAGCAATCCCAGATTTCGATAGCCGCTGATTTTCCAAATCGGTCATCAACAAACGTTTGTGCATCAACGTCCAAATCAATTTCCGGAAAACTCCAAAGCCCGCCCCAAATACCTGATGCCGGGCGTTGTTGTAATAAAAAATCACCGGATGGATTGCGCAACATTAATAATTGCACGGCTTTTTCCGGTAAATCTTTTTTCGGTTTTTTACCGGGAAATTGTTGAATTGTCCCTTGTGCATAAGCAACACAACCTTCACGCAAAGGACAAACATCACATTGGGGTTTGCTGCGCGTACAAATCGTTGCTCCCAAATCCATCATGGCTTGAGTGTAATGATCAGGACGTTTTTTTGGATTTAATTCTTCAGCAATTTTCCATAATTGATTAGCAACATTTGGCAACCCGGGCCAGCCTTCAACTGCAAAATAACGCGCGAGTACACGTTTGACATTACCATCCAAAATTGCAGCCGGTTTTTTAAATGCGATACTGACTATGGCACCTGCGGTTGAACGGCCAATACCGGGAAGCTCCGCTAATTCTTCAACACTGGATGGAAATTCTCCTGCATGATTATTCACAATCGCTTTCGCGCACTGATGCAAATTGCGCGCTCTGGCGTAATAACCCAATCCCGTCCACAAATGCAGTACTTTATCGACAGGTGCCGCAGCCAGTGATTTCACATCCGGATATTTTTCAACAAAGCGTTCGAAATAAGGAATGACTGTTGCCACTTGTGTTTGCTGCAACATGATTTCTGATAACCATACACGATAAGGATTGATATTGTGTTGCCAAGGCAAATGTTTTCGTCCATGACGATCAAACCAGGTTAAAACAGATTTTGAAAAAGCGTGACTCATAGAGATATTTTTATCTGACTCCCGTCATTCGTATTAAATGGCGGGAGTGGTTTATGAATTGAATTACTGTGCTACTGCTGGAGTGCTTGCTTCACCTGATGCACTGGATTGAGTTGAATCAATCACGGCATCTTGTGTTGTGTTTTCTTGCACTGCATTCTCTTGCGCTGCGTTCTCTGCTCCACTCGTTGATGTAGAACTTGCTTGCACTGGTGTTTCTTTTGTTGAGCTTTCATCTGTTGAGCCACCGAGTTTCTTCTGTAACTTATCAAACAGTTTTTGTTTTTTGTCTTCTACTTTGGCTTTCACTTCCTGTTTTTTCTCTTCAATTTTAGCACCGTGCTTTTTCTTGATTTTATATTCAGCGTAGTCTTTGGTAATGTCCAACAACAAATCTTTATCAGGCCCGCAATCTTTCAAAGGTTCCATCCCGGATAATTTTCCTTTGCAGCGCAACAGGTTCATACCACGTTCGACCCAATAATTATCACCCATCACACAACCCTGCGGGCCAGTGCTGACTTCAGCTTCGGTAGTTGCGCTCTTTAAAAAAGAAAAGGGTAATAATAAATTGTATTTATCATTTGCCAAATCAATTGAACCACTTGAACTTAGCAACAAATTTTCAACACCCGCTTTAAAACTATCAATAACGATTTTTTCATCACGCAATTTAATGCTGCCTGAAACTTCTGTCAGTTGCGTAAGATCCTGCCATACCTGTTCTGAATCAGGATTTTTATTCACTAAATTGACCAACTTACAAAACTGTTTTTGTAAGTTAATAGGCGTAATACGCAATTCAGCACCGGAAAAAGTGGCATTACTTTGCAAATTTTTGATTAATTGATTAACGGTTGCACCATTGGCACTGCCCAAGGCGCGTAAATTAATAGCTCCCTGAAGGTCAAATTTTTCTTTGTCATGCGCAAACAAATCGCCCAATAACGCATTCACCTGCACCGATTCCAATGCTGCATCAAAGGTCAGATTGGCTTTTTCACTTCGAGCATCCAACTGATTTTTAAACAGCACTTTTCCAGAATAAGTCTGGCCATTCAGCTGCTGTTCCAACATGCCATTTTTAGCGAGCAGTTTCCAATTCAGTTCCGTCAGCTTAAGTTTTTTAACAATCAATTCTTTTAATTGAATGTTGGCATTCAAATTCAAACTGCGCAACGCATCCAAAGGCAAATCTGTATCGGATGCCGGCTCAGACTCAACCGTCTCTTCCTCTGTCACTGGTGGCAAATAATCATCCAGATTGAATTTATCACCTTGCAAATTGAGTTTAATAGCAGACGTTGAGAAATCGGTAACAGCGACGGAACCGGTAAATTGATTGTCATCCAACACTAATTGAATGTCATTTAATGACATTTTTTTATCGTTACCTTCAAAAAGCGAACTCAATGCCAGGCTGGAAACTGCATTTTTATTTGCTGTGTCTAACTGCACGTCAAAATATGCCAACAACTCCCGCAACGAAATAGACTCCAGTTTGAAGTTGCCTTTATAGGACATGTTATTTTGCAAATCACTCACAAGAACATCATACGTCAATGGAATGGACACATCTTTTTTGCCCAGCAAATCCAGCTGTAGTTTTCCTTCTGACAACTGCAAGGATTTGAATTGTTTATCCATTTTAATTTGATTACCGAGATCAAATGACAAACGAATCTCAGGATCGCTACCGGATTTCACGGCAATATTGGTTGTGACAGAAACAGGAAATGCGGTCTCCTGAGTGTTCACATCTTGCAAATGTAAATTGAAATCACTTAATTCAATCGATTGTTTTGCCTGTTCATCCAGATACGCGATTCGACTTTTCTCAATACTGATTTTTTCGATATTCATGTTCAGCGTAGATTCGCTGGAAGGCGGTGCTTCTGCTTCCGGTTTTTTGTTATCTGTCAAAAATGACCAATTACTTTTACCCTGATTATCAACAACCAAATGCAAATTGACACCTGACAATACCAGATGATCTGCTTGAAAATTACCGGAAAATAAAGGGCTTAATGCCAATAACAAACTCATCCGTTCAATTTCGGCCAATCTTTTTTCTGACTCAACCAATGAGCCTAATTTGACGCCCTCTGCACCCAGGCCAATGCTTGGCCATAATTTCCAGGACAGATCACCTTCAACACTTAAAGCAATACCCTGTTTTTTAGCCAAGGATTCAATCGAAGGTTTAAATTGGTTTGGATCTACCAGGGTAATAAAACCAACGACTATCACAACAAGCAATAACACCAACGCGCCGATAATTTTCAACACTGTTTTGATCATGATTAATTCTCAATAATTTTCAAACCACTGGTATCCGGAATTTTAATCTCCACTTGCGGTTTGATTTGTTCAAGTAAACTGCCAACAGGAGCAAGTGAAAAATTGCTCGTTAATACTGGCGCACTTATTTCGGGTGCTTTTTCACTATCCATTAACAGTGGCGCACCAGGTTCAGATAATCCCCAATCCCCAACATCTATCTCCAGAATTGGCAGCTCTATTCTTTCACTGGAATCAATTAAGTTGGTTCCTGCGTCTGCCACTTTATAATCCGGAATAATTAAAGGCTCCGGTTCTATTTGTTTGGATTCGCTCAAGTCCACCAAATTTCCACCGACAGGACGCAAAGAATAAACACTTAAATTAAATTGACGATTGACAGGCGCCAAGCGGGAAGAAGCGGGCATCATCAAACTGCCAACAGGCGCCAAAGTCCACTGATTTTGTGTAGAAGGTGAAGATACATTTGCCGCTGGATTTGTTGTAGAAGATGTGGATGCAGCTGCGTTTGTTGGTGCGGCCATGGCTTTTGGTTGAACAGGTTTTGATTGTTCCGTACCAGCTGAAACCAATTCAACCAATGCACCGGCCTTCGTGAGTACATCCTGATATTTTTCTGCGCTGGATCTATCAAGACCCCGTTTGAGTACAACCGGCTTACCGGAAAACAGCGCATCCACTTTTGCTGAATCAATTTTAAAGAGTTGTTGCAGTTTGAGTTTTACGTCATGAAGATTCTGCCCAAATTGAATATCCCCTCTAAACAGGATTTCAAATGTTTTCATCTCGTCATCAGACATAGTATTTTTTCCACCGTAATTTATCGGAATCATTGTAGCTCACATGATGCGCGCGTTTATCTGCCCTCATCCGGTAATAAGACGCCAATCAATTGACTCTGTTCCTGAAAAAACTTTCAAAATCAAGCTTATCACAAGAGGACTGAATAAGAGTCAGTGAGTTTTGTAACAAAACAATCTTTATTCCAAGTGGAAAATGTGACAGTTTGAATCATACTTTGTTTACTTGCGTGGTAAGGAGGTCAAGATGAGTACTGAACTGAAACATCCTCTGGATGATGCTGATGCGATGCGTGAAAAAGTGGTGGAAGACATTGCTTTCCTCAATCACAAAATTGATTTGATGATAAAACAACCTCGTCCGAATCAGATGTTGATAGAACATTATCAGGGCATGCTGAAAAGTCGTCAGGCCGTATTGGGCTGGCTTCGCGATGGTGATATTGACGACACACCTGCAAAATTTGCATAAACACATTCGATTACAAGTGATGATCCATATCCAGTGCAGGAAGTTCGACATCGGGCTTGCCAATCACTTTTGCCGGAACGCCAGCAACCGTTGTTTTTGGCGCAACGTTTTCCAGTACCAGACTACCTGCACCAATTTTGGCTCCCACTCCCACTTCAACACAGCCTAAAATTTTAGCGCCAACACCAATCAAAACCCCGCGACGAATTTTGGGATGACGGTCGGTCTTGGCGCAGCCACTGCCGCCCAAAGTCACCGAATGCAACATCGAAACCTCATCTTCGATCACAGCTGTTTCGCCAATCACTACGCCGGTGGCGTGATCGATCATAATACTTTTTCCAATAGTCGCACCGGGGTGAATATCGACATCAAATACCTGCGAAATTTGATTTTGAAAAAATAATGCCAACGAACGACGACCTTGTTGCCACAACCAGTGTGCGATTCGCCAGGACTGTAAAGCATGATAACCCTTAAAAAATAAAAAAGGCATGCACAGATTTTTGCATGCCGGATCGCGCTCGCGATGTGCAATGATATCCGCTTGCATGGCAACTTCAATTTGCGAATCAGCCGACATTGCTTGCTCAAGCACCTCACGAATCATCATAGCGGGCAATGCCTGGCTATCCAGTTTATTCGCCAAATGAAAACTGATTGCCGCTGAAAAACTGGCATGATTTAAAATAATCGCGTGATAAAAACTGGCCAGCATGGGTTCAGTTTTACTGGCTTCCTGTGCTTCTGTTCGAATTAATTCCCAGAGAGTTTTATTGGTCATGATTACGCCTGAATTTGAAATTTAATTTTTGAAACTTCATTACACTTCCCCACTTTGAAAAAGGGGGGCCAGGGGGATTTAAAATTCAATACAACTGACCATTTTAAATCCCTCCCCCGCCTCCCTTTTTCAAAGGGAGGAGCCCCGGCAACTGTTTCATATCAGTAAACCATTCCACATTCATTTCTTTAATCTGTGGCAGCAAATAATAATCGTCGCCATTGACTTGTGGTGCGCAATAGGCAAATGGTTTCATCCCTGCTGCCAGAGCAGCGCGAATACCGGATAAAGAATCTTCAATCACCAGTGTATTTTCAGGTGATACTCCCATGGTTTTTGCGGCATGTAAAAATAAATCCGGCGCAGGTTTTCCCTGTTTGACTTCCTCAAAACTAAAAACATTTTTACCAAAATATTGTGCCATATTGGTTTTCGCCAATGTGATGGCCATTTTTTCGTGCTTGCCATTGGATGCGACACAAACAGCAATCTGCTGTTGTTTAAGCATCGCTATTACATCCGCGACACCTGGAATCGGCTGCAGCTTTTGCTGATAAACTTCCAGGCACCGCAATTGTTTTTTTCTCCAGAAAGCTTCCGTATCAACTTGCTGGTTTTCGGATGATTTACTTTTCCAAGCTGGCAATCCACATAAAATTTCTTTGGATAATTGCACACAATCAGGAACGGATTTTCCACGAAATCGCAAGTCAATTTCATGTTCCGTTATAACAATACCTTCTTCCGCAAAACATTCCACCAACACTTCAGAGTCCAGATTTTCACTGTCCACCAACACACCATCGCAATCAAAAATAACTAGCATACTTAACCTGATTTCCTGATTTGAAAAAACAACCACCAACCTACAACCAAAAACACCACCAATACCATCATCCCTATACGAGCGGAATCAAAATAACTGGTACAAAATGTGACTGCTGCCGGTGCTAAAAATGCAGTGGCTCTACCTGACAAAGCATAAAAGCCAAAATAACGACCCGCTTCTTCTACCGATACTGATCCAGCTAAAAATGCGCGTGATGAAGCTTGCACCGGACCAAAACTCAAACCAACCAGCAAGCCAAACAGGATATAAATTTTTTCTGCCGTGGTCGCAAACAAACCACCCGTATCGACAACCGACAAACTGATCAAACCAAAAAACAGATTGTCTGGCGCAATCGAAATAATGCCGATGGTTGCCAGCGTTAAACAACCGAGCGACAGATTAACAACAAAAGATGAATCCGATGTTTTTTCCAATCGGCTTGCCAGGTAACAACCCAGAATCGCTGTTATTAACAACAAAATACCATAAACACCTATTTCAAATGTTTGCCAACCAAAAAGCCCCGCGGCAAATACACCACCCAATGCCAATAATCCATTCACGCCGTCTTGGTAAATCATGCGTGCAATAAAAAATCGCAAGAGTTTTTTACGCTGCCACAAATGCTTACAGGTTTGCAATAAATCATGTAACCCTTGCTTGACAGCAAACAACAAAGATTTTCCGGAAGAAAAATCCGGCGTAAACAACAACATGGGCAAAATAAAAATCGCATACCAAAGTGCTGCATAAGGCGCGGTCATACGCGCGTCTTCACCTTGGGCAGAATCAAATCCAAATAAGGGAGTAATACCCAATAATGTTTTGCCTGTTGTGGGCATAGCAGAAAAAAATAACAGCACGCTGAATAATACAATCAAGCCACCGGCATAACCCAAACCCCAGGCGAGATTGGAAATACGACCTATATCATCAGCCGGAATCAAACGCGGCATCATGGCATCGTTAAATACAATCGAGAATTCTGCGGCTACCATTGCCAGAATTACGGCTAACATCGGCCAAAAAAGATGACTACCCGGCGCTGCGAACCAAAGGCTTGATAACGCCGCAATTTTTATCAATGCAAATACGGCAATCCATTTTTTACGACTGCCGGTGACATCCGCAATTGAACCCAATACCGGTGACAGTATTGCAATAATAAATCCCGCAATAGCAATTGCCTGACTCCAGGCCGCTTGCCCTGCAACCGGATCATCGATCATACGAGTGGCAAAATAGGGTCCGAAAATAAAAGTGATGACCACCGTAAAAAAAGGCTGTGCGGCCCAATCAAACAACATCCAGGATCTGATTGCGGTTTTGGAAACAGGTAGATGCATAAAAAATCCGGTGTTATTTTTTCCAATCTGTTTTGACAAAGCGTTCGAATATCTCATCAAGATTTTGCAATACAGCCTCTTTCAATAAGAGATCCTCCTGAATTATCTGCTCACGTAACATTTCCACAGAAAGCAAAGCAGAATAGCGGTTGGCCAGTGGCGCGTAACTTAAATGCCACGGCTCTGGTGCGACACCTCCTTTATCAATTGCGTAGGGCCTGAAAAAAGGACAATCCGGCTCCATCAATTTGTCAGTCAACCACAAATGAAATTCCGCAAAAGGGCCCGATAATTCCGTTTCATCAACCGTCAATTTTACTCGATAGGTCTCATCAATTTTTGAACGATCGTACACATCAATATCAGTTCCCCAATGATGCCGCGACGCACCCGGTAATGCAGACCAGCGTAAAATAGCCCACATTTTTTCAGCATCTGATAAAAATTGCATATCGATTACATTACCCGACGAATCGAGCACAGGCCTGGTGCCCAGTGCTTTTTGATTCCAGATAGACAATTGCCGCGCAAAATTTCGATAACTGCTGGCGATAGTCAATACAAAACCTGCCTTGGTGGCATCTATGGATAAATCCTGTAAAGGCAGGATCACGTCAGGATGCAATAAAGATTTAAAATAATCTGCATAGATAACTGCACCATCATCCAGCCCGAGTAATAGCTGTTTATTCATCGCATTTCCACTAAAGATTCATGCGCCAGTGTTACATTGCGTATTCGTTGACGACAAAAATTGTTACGTTGGGTATTCATCAGAACAAAAAACAGGGGGCAAGTCGAGAAACCAATTGCACCAAAAATTCAAGTCTGTAATATGAGCTATGCTGTAAACGGAATATTTCAAACACAACCGTTAATAACGATAACAAACTGTTGGAGCTTTTTGTCATGCCGACTAGCAATCATGAGTTGTTGCAACTTAAAAATTTAGGAATGGCTTCAGTTAACATTCTACACGCGATTGGTATCAATACTTTCTCGGATTTACAAAGGGTTGGCGCGGTAGAAGCTTATCTCCGCATCCGATCCCGTGATATCAATGTTTCCAAAGTCATGCTTTACGCTTTGCAAGGGGCGTTAATGAATGTTCATTGGAACGATCTGTCACAAGACATCAAAACCCAATTGGTTCTGGAAGCTGAAGGAAAATCAACTGCGATGCAGCGTCAAGCATCGGCATAGACTTCACAGTTTTAAAATTTACCGGACTTTTCAGTCCGACGTGGTCTGTTTTTGTAAAAACACAACTACACTTATCGGTAACCTGTACCGACGAGAGTGCCATGAACGATTCCTTAACTGAAAATGATTTCACGCCTTTGCGTGGTTTTCTGGATTTTGCCAAGGGCGAAACCATTATCAATCAGGGCGATGAGGCTGATCTTGTTTACACCCTGATTGAAGGCAGTGCCGATGCTGTTTGCGATGGAATCAAGGTGGGGGAAATACATCAGAATGAAATTTTTGGGGCATTGGCTGTGTTCACCCGACAACCTCGAATAGCCTCAGTCGTAGCCAGCAGCAATTGCACTGTGATGACCGTAGGCAAAGAAGATTTTATTCGCCTGATTTATGAACAACCCCAACTCTCTGTTGGCTTGATTGAAGAAATGGCAGCCAAAATCAACCAGCTTAACAATCAACTTCTTGCCCTTAAAAAATAATCCGGAGTTGAATTATCCATAGTGATACCAATATAGATCGCATCTTCATTGCGATGCAGGTGATATCTATGTTGGCTTCTAACCGATTTTTGCGTTTACTGTCTCTGGGTTTGTTATCCATATTGCCTGCTGCAACCCATGCAGAGGTTTCGGGTTTTGCGACAGATGATGAGCGCAACTCCATTCAGGTGTTTGATTCTTCACGCCCCAGTGTTGTATTTGTTACCAACAAACAGCTCGCTCGCAATCCCTATTCTTTTGATTTGGTGACTATTCCACGCGGTTCCGGCACTGGATTTGTCTGGAATAAAGAAGGTTACATAGTCACCAACTTTCATGTGATTGAAGGCGCCCAGGAAGTGGTAATTACCCTGCAGGATCAAACCAATTGGCCTGCTGAAGTTATTGGTCTGGCACCGGAACGCGATTTGGCGGTATTAAAAATCAAAGCTCCCAAAGAAAAGTTGGCCCCTTTGCCTTTAGGTGATTCTGCAGCTTTGACTGTCGGACGAAAAGTACTGGCGATTGGCAACCCTTTCGGTTTGGATGCCACCTTAACAACCGGCGTTGTCAGTGCATTGGGACGTGAAATTGAATCGCCAACACAACGAAAAATTACCAATGTGATTCAAACTGATGCGGCCATTAATCCCGGGAATTCCGGTGGCCCATTATTAAATTCACAAGGCCAATTGATTGGTGTGAACACCATGATCTATAGCCCCAGTGGTGCCAGTGCAGGAATTGGTTTTGCCATTCCGGTTAACACAGTAAAAGAAGTGGTTCCTGAATTAATTACTCACGGCAGAATTGTGCGTCCGGTTTTGGGCATCGCTTCGGCACCGGATCATTGGGCGCAGCAACTGGGTGTGGAAGGTGTGCCGATTTTGCGGGTGAATCCAGACTCACCTGCTGCCCAGGCAGGACTTCAGGGCGCCAAACGAAATGCCTGGGGGCAAATCAGTTTGGGAGACGTCATAGTCGCTATAGATGACACCCCCACTATCAATGATGACCAACTATTAGGAGCGCTCGAAAAATACAAACCCGGCGACAAAGTTACGATCAGCATTATGCGTCAAGGAAAACTGGTTCAACGCAAACTGACTTTAGCCGCTCCCGAGATTTATGACTATGAATGATTTTTTGTGTCGGATTGATGAATTGGAAGATCCAGGCAGCAAAGGCTTTACTGTGAACAATCTGGATTTATTTGTGGTAAAGCATGACGCACAAATTTATGTCTACAAGAATTTGTGCCCTCACCTCGGTGTGAACCTTGAGTGGCAGGAAGATCAGTTTCTGGACAGTGACAAAAATTTAATTCAATGTTCAACGCATGGGGCCTTGTTTTTAATTGATAGCGGCAATTGTATCGCCGGTCCATGCGCAGGCGACAAACTGAAAGCACTGCCATTTTATATTAAAGACGGTGCAATTTATTTGATGTAAAAAATATTGCGAGGCTTTCCAATAATAGACAGACTTTCCAAAAATCGGCAGGAGATTAATCATGAATAACTTTACTTTTTCCAATCCTACCAAAATTATTTTTGGCGAAGGTCAGATAAAAGAACTCACCCATTTATTACCGGCCAACGTCAGAATATTACTCACTTACGGTGGTGGCTCTATCAAAAAAAATGGTGTCTACGATCAAGTCGTCAACGCACTTGAAGGTAGAACCTGGTTTGAATTTGGCAGTATAGAACCTAATCCACACTATGAAACCTTGATGAAAGCAGTGGAGTTAGTCAAACAAGAAAAAATCGATTTTCTGTTAGCTGTCGGTGGTGGCAGCGTCATTGATGGAACCAAGTTAATTGCAGCAGCAATTAATTTCGATGGAGAGCCCTGGGACATTATGGCAAAAAACAAACCTTTCTTTTCCGCTTTGCCCATAGGCTGTATTTTAACTTTGCCTGCAACCGGTACGGAAAGTAATGGCAATTCGGTTGTCACCAAAGCAGCGACACAAGAAAAATTGTCCTTTGGTAGCCCATTGGTATATCCGCAATTTGCTATTCTCGATCCAACCACAACTTATAGTTTACCTCCACGTCAAATTGCCAACGGTGCAGTTGATGCCTTTGTTCATATTATGGAGCAATACCTGACTTATCCCGTCAACGCAAAAGTACAGGATCGTTTCGCAGAAGGTTTGTTGATGACCTTGATTGAAGAAGGCCCGAAAGCGTTGAAAGATCCTACCAATTATGAAGTCCGTTCAAATTTAATGTGGGCTGCGACTATGGCACTCAATGGATTAATTGGTGTGGGTGTTCCGCAAGATTGGGCGACGCATATGATTGGCCATGAAATTACCGCCATGCATGGATTGGATCACGCACAAACTCTGGCAATTGTTTTACCCGCTGTGATGCAACATCAACGCGACAAAAAACGTGAAAAATTAATTCAATACGGCCGTCGCGTGTGGAACCTACAAGATGCCAATGATGATGCAGTGATCGATGGCGCAATTACTGCGACTAAAAAATTCTTTGAACAAATGGGAACGCCTACGACACTGAGTGGTTACGGTGTTAACAAAGATTCAATTCCAAAATTGGTGGATATGTTGAAGAAACATAATTTGTTGGCACTGGGTGAACATGGTGCGATTACACCTGAGGCTTCGCGAGAGATATTGGAATTGGCGGCGTAAAAGCACCCTCACCCTAGCCCTCTCCCTGAGGGAGAGGGCTAGGGTGAGGGTAAAATCACTTCTGCCGAATACGATTCACAATAGAAGTGGTCGAACAGTTATCAAAAAACGAAAGCACTTTCACCTGTCCGCCATAAGACTTGACCAGGTCTGCCCCCACAACCTGATCCTCACGATAATCACCGCCTTTTACCAATACATCCGGCTTTAAACGACGAAGCAAACGTTCAGGGGTATCTTCATCAAAAGACACCACCCAATCCACAGCTCCCAGCCCCGCAATAACGGTCATGCGTCTGTCGAGTGTGTTGATGGGACGGCCTTCGCCCTTAAGCCGTCGAATTGATGCATCACTGTTAACAGCCACAATCAATCTGTCTCCTTGCTTGCGGGCGTCATCCAGATAACCCACATGACCGGCGTGAATAATGTCAAAGCAACCATTGGTGAAAACAATTTTTTCACCTGATGCTCGCGCATCTTCAAGAGCCATGAGCAATTGGTCTTCACTCACCACCCCACGCTCAACGCCTTGTTCAGAGATAATTGCCCTGCGTAACTCCGGAATACTGACAACAGCCGTACCTTGTTTACCCACCACAATCCCCGCCGCGAGATTAGCCAATGCTACTGAATGGGGTAAATCCACACCGGCTGAAAGACTGGCTGCAATAGTCGCTATGACTGTGTCTCCCGCTCCGGTCACATCAAACACTTCACGTGCACGAGCCGGCAAATGCAATTCCGGCTGGTTATGACGCAACAAGGTCATGCCGTGCTCTCCACGAGTAATCAACAACGCTTCCAGATTTAACTTCTCAATCAGGGTGTTGCCCTTGGCCACCAAAGTAGCTTCGTCGCGACAGGGGCCAACAACATCTTCAAACTCCAGCAAATTGGGAGTTAATAAAGTTGCTCCTCTATAGAGTTCAAACTGATTTCCTTTGGGATCGACCAATACAGGAATCCCCGCACTTTTTGCCAACGCGATTAATGATTGGCAATCTTGCAAAGTACCCTTTGCATAATCGGAAAGAACCAAAAGATTGGTTTGTGTTAATTGATGGCGAGCTTTGTTGAAAACCTGATTGGCATCCTGACTATGAAATTTTTCTTCAAAATCCATACGCAGTAGCTGTTGGTGACGA
The DNA here is from genome assembly GCA_946481095.1 of uncultured Cellvibrio sp. The sequence continues at coordinate 51,719 of CAMLML010000012.1, read as the reverse complement.
CTGGTCACACGCAACTTGGTAATAGTTGGGCTCCTGCTGGCAATTTGTAAGGATGCGCTGATACCCGCGGCATGCAAACGCTGATGCAGGATTTCACCGGCTTCATCTGCACCTACAACACCCACCACAGAAACGCTGGCTCCCAATGCAGCAATATTAAGCGCGACGTTGGCAGCTCCACCAGGACGATCATCTTTTTGGGAAACTTTAACAACAGGAACGGGCGCTTCAGGTGAGATTCGGCTGCTGACGCCATGCCAATACCTGTCCAGCATCACATCTCCAACAACCAACACTCTCGCATGCTCAAATGCAGGCAATATTAATTGCATAAAACATCCTTTGATGACTGAAATTAAACCTCAAATTTGGATTCATACAAACGAGTGTACTGCCCCTGTCTAGCCAACAATTCCGCATGGCTACCCTCTTCAACAATTTCTCCATTTTCCATTACCAATATTCGATCTGCATTTTCAATAGTCGATAATCTGTGCGCAATTACAAAAGTGGTTCGCCCTTTCATAATGCGCGTCAATGCCTGTTGTATATAGTACTCCGATTCATTATCCAATGCAGAGGTTGCTTCATCGAGAATTAGAATCGGCGCGTCTTTCAACAGGGCTCTGGCAATTGCCAGTCGTTGTCGTTGCCCGCCCGATAAACGACCACCTGACTCGCCAATAAGGGTAGCAAAACCTTCCGGCAACCGCTCAATAAATTCTGTGGCGTATGCAGCATCAGCCGCCGCTTTTATCTCTTCCATAGCAGCATCTTGTTTAGCACCATAAGCGATATTAGCAGCGACTGTCTCGTTAAAAAGTGTTACATGTTGATTCACCAACGCAATTTGTTGGCGCAAGTTTTGTAGTGTGTAATCCTGAACAGGAACACCATCAATGATAATTTTTCCTTCACTGGCATCGTAAAAACGACTGATCAAATTCACCAGCGTCGATTTACCACTTCCCGTTTTACCCACCAACGCAATGACTTCGCCCGCCTTGACATCAAGATTAATATTTTTCAATACAGGCTGATTTTTTTGCGGATAAGTGAAACTCACATTTTCAAAACGAATTTCACCTTTAACCCTGTCCACTTGATGAGTTCCGGAATCTTTTTCTGCCGGTGTATCCAGCATTTGAAAAACGCTCTCGGCAGCGGCAACACCTTTTAAAATAATAGGAGCAACTTCACCCAACTTTCTGGCAGCGGGCATAATCGCAGCAGCAGCTGTCATGTAGGCCACAAATTTTGCGGGGTCTTGTATTTCCATAAATGTCAGAGCAATAAAAATCAAAAACGCAATAGCCAAGGCAACCAACAAATGAATAATCGGTGTATTCGCTGCGGAAGTTACAACAATTTTCATGTTTTGTTTCAAATTACTCTGGCTGGTTTTTGCAAATCGTCCCTTCTCATATTTTTCACCACCGAAACTTCTCATGACTTTAAAACCGCCAATCATTTCATTGGTAATTTGCGCAAGGTCTCCAACCAACAATTGAACTTTTTTGCTCAATCGTCGCAAACGTTTCCCTACAATCATCACAATAAGCCCGATAACCGGTGCTATAACAACAAACACCATAGTGAGTTGCCAATCCATATACAAAAGTTGCGCGAATAAAAAGATAACGGTTAATCCTTCACGCAAACCAATTTTAATTGCGTCAGTCGCCGCAGATGTTACGCCATTAATATTGTACGTAATTAATGAAATCATATGGCCCGATGTGTGCTGATCATAAACAGCATTGGGCAGTGTTGTCATATGATTAAAAACCTCAACTCGTAACCTGTGCACCACATGCAGTGCAATTCGAGACATAAAATATACACCAACAAAAGCGCCGAAACTTCTTAACAAGGTGATCCCAATCACCTGGAGCGGAATAATGTAGCGATCCGCCGGATTATTGGCGGAAATTACGTTGATTAAATCCTCCAATAAATGTACGAACAAGTTATTGGAAAAAGCGTAACAAACGAATCCGAAAAAACTGATAACAAACATGCCAATGAAAGGCTTGACATAGGTAAGCAGGCGTTTGTAAATAAGCCATGCGGATTGTTCTGGCATGTTATTCTTCATTTTTGTTACCTGTGACTTTCAAAATTTCAGGATTGTTTTCTTGAATATTTTTTTCTTGAATCTGCATAGCAGAAATTAATCCAACAGGAATCCAGAATAAAAACCATTTCATATCGATCTCCCAGAAAAAACCCCGGTAATCGAACATTGACGCAATTAATCCAAACATCAACCATAAATATAATGGTGTCAGTGCTTCAGAAGGTTTGAATTTTTGTAACACATAAAACACATGTGCCAGCGCCAGAATTAAACCAATCAATCCTGTACGATAAAAAGTATCCAGCCACACATTGTGTGCATGATTGAATACATCCACATCCGGAATAATAATGCGCCCTTCTTTTTCCAAACCTATGCCAAACAACAGATGCTCATTCACTGAGCGTGAAAATACTTCCTGCCAAATAATATCGCGAAAACCCGAACCAAAACGATCTGGTGCGAAAGCCATTACTTGAGACCAATTTACTATAAGAGCCAATACACTCAAAATGATTAACCCCGTCAAAAATCCCATTTTTTGTTTGGACATTCCAATATAAAAACATGCCATTAAAGAAGTGGTGAGCAGTGCTAGCAAAGCACCACGACTCTGGGAAAGAAATAAAGGCAAGAGTAAGCACACGAGCACCAATCCATAATGTGCAGACTGCTTGAATGTGTTGGCTTTTAACCACTGACAAAAAGCTAACAGACTCAATATACCAAAAAGCACGCCCAATTCATTAGGGTTACGCGCAACAAAGAGACCATTCAATCGTGAAAAAATAGAATTCTCTCCATAAAAAACCAACAAATCAATTAATCCCAAGAAACAACCTAACAGCAATAATAATTCCAACAAGTAATTCCAATTAATTTCTCGCTGACTGGACAACCAATTAATACCGCATAACCAAACAGCCAAGACCACCCATTGAATAACAAAAAAGTCAGCTTCAGGAACAGGCGACCAAATACTGGTTAAACTTGCATAAGCAGCAAAGATCAACGCCAAACCGGTAAACCATCCACCATAGATTCGAAATTCAGGTTTGCGAAATGGCAGCACACACAACAATGGCAACAATAAACCCAACGCAAAAACTATTTGAACCCCATCACGTGAAGGAGCCCAAATAAAAGATGTTATAAAAAATAACAATCCAACCGAAATCCAATTCAGAACTTTTTCTTCACGATATTGACGGTTAGCAATAAAACTCAACTTCATACTTTTCTCTGTAAGACTTGTTCGCAGGATGCTCCATATATCTAAAGCGTATTGCTTTTTTCCGCAGCATCATACGGGTTATGCTTTTTGTAAAGTTGTTTTGCTTTGACTTCGACTTTACTTAATAAGTATTGCTCTTGCTTGAATATATCAACCAATGATTGTTGAAAATAATAACGCAAGAATCGTAATACATCCCTTGACGATATAGATAAAGGCATACTGGAAAAATACAATCCTGCCAAATCTTTAACCAACCATCTTTCAGGTACTTGCGGGCGAATTTGTGCTCTGTGTAAATCGATAATATATATCTGTGGCTCGGCCAAAAAATCCCAGGATTGCTTCAACATAAAGTGACACAAATAAAAATCACGGTGATTAATTCCCGCCGCGTGCATTTCGCGCGCAATCTGTGCGACTTTGCGAATTAGACTGACTTTTTGCTGAACCGTCAGTGAATGAGATTCCAAAAAATGGTCTAACTGTACAACATCATTTAACTCATCTGTGATAATAAAAGACTTTCTGCTGGCTGGACTCCAACCTTGCATAGCATAAGCAATTGCATGCAAACCGGGAATTTGCAAAGCCGATAACTTTTGCAAAGCTCTCCATTCATTCACTGCACCCAATACAGGTAATCGTAATTGCAATAAATTTTTGATAATTTCCCACCAGCCAACACCAAAGTGCCGTTTCAGATAATAAGTTTTGTTTCCATTAATAAAACGAACAGTTTCCCGATCAGACATTTTACGAACAGTCACACCTTGTATCTGGTTAATAAACTCAAATCCTGTGCCTTTATTGAAATTTTCCTGTAACTGAAGAATTAACTGTTCATCATCCCGCAGGTTAGGCAGCAATGCCAAACATGGATTTATATTTGAGGCCATTTGTCGGGTATTACTGTCCAAGCTAGGAATAAGACTTTCCAAACAATTGACTGCAATTTCTGCACGTGAAAATAAATCTTCAATCCACAACAACCGGGCTTTGGATTGCCACTGAGCTTTAGGCTCTTTCAAAAGACCATGCATTTGCAATGAGATTTTTTCAACATCATTCAAGGACTCAATCAACTCGCCCATTTGAAACCGCTTAACATAATAGGCAAACCCGGACTGCGAGCTTACCAAAACAGGACACCCACAGAGCACAGCTTCCAGTATCACGTTACCCGCCAACTCGTAGCGCGCAGGGTGCAGGAGAAAATCAGCAGAATGCAATAAACCCGCTACAGTAAACTGATTACCAATAAAAAATATTTTTTTATCAACACCCAATTGTTTTGCTTGTTGTTGATACTTTTCCGGATCATCACCACCGGCAATCAACAGTACTGTATTGGAATTCTCTTTGGTAAATTCAGAGAAGCTGGCAATACTAATATCAACTCCTTTGGTACGAAAACCTGACCCCAAACATAAAATAATTTTCGCCGATTGCTCAATATTCAAATCAGCGAGCAGTTTTGTTTTGGCATCTTGCGGGTTTTCGCAAGCAAGATGTGCTTTGGAAATTCCTGGCGGCAATAATGTTACCCGATCACGTGGTACTGAATACCATCGTGCAATTGATTTGATTTGTTGTGGCACCAGACAAAAAATCTGTTTCGCACCTGAATCACCGAAAACAGATTTTTCATAACGCAAATACAGTTGACTGCGAGGCGCCAATCGATACAACCAGGATCTGTCAATATAGGCCTTCTCCGCAAAACAAGTATCCCCGGCAAAATAGGCATCCAACCCGGGCATTTTGTTAAACCCTAACAACAGATCGAATTCATTTCGATTAAATTGTTTTTCAAACGCTTTTACAAAACGGCGTACACCCGCAATATTGAACCAGACAAAAGTGTCGATTACACGAATGTCAGCGCCGGAAATTTTTTCGCCTTGCCAGTCACCACAAAAAATTGTGACTTGGTGACCGCGTTTGATGGCTTCTTCGGCGATAAATCGCATATCGCGTTGCAAACCGCCGTAGGGAAAATAACGAAAGATTGCGATAGCAAGTTTCATGTTGTTATACCCAAAGGTTGTTCAAGCAACTCATCCAGCGCCTGCATGACCTGATCGGGTAATAATTGTTTCATGCAGTTGTTATGCAGCTTGGGGCATTCGCGCTCGAAGCAGGGGGAGCAATCCAAATTCAGCGAAACAATTTTTATTTTGTGTGTCAGCGGCGGCGTATGCTCGGGTGATGTTGACCCATAAACAACTACCATAGGTTTACTTAATGCAGCACTGATGTGCATTAAACCTGAATCATTGGTTAGGACAGCATCTGACAATGCAATTAATTGAATCGCTTGTGTGAGATTGGTTGCACCTGCCAGATTTTTTACATGGATTCGTTTTTCTGAATCGATGGATTCAACTAATAAATCGGTGACTTGTTTGTCTTTGGCTGAACCCATCAACCAAACCTGCCAACCTTGTTGGATTTTTTCTTGCGCGACCTGCGCATAATAATTTTCCGGCCAGCGTTTGGATGGCCCGTATTCGGCACCGGGGCAAATCACCAGTACCGGCCGGTTTAACTCCAATGAAAATGTTGTTAACAAATTTTCCCGATCAGTTAAATCGACCTGTAATTTCGGGAATGGAAAATTATCCAAAGGGGCTGCATTTTTTTCCAATCCTAACGCGATATAACGCTGCACCATTAATGGAAAACGTTTTTTATCGAGAATATGAATATCATTTAACAAACCGTAACGCATTTCACCGCGCCAGCCGGTGCGAATGGGAATATCTGCGAAAAATGGAATCAGCGCTGATTTAAATGAATTGGGCAACAAGATGGCTTGATCATATTGTTGGCTGCGAAGCGACTTTCCCAATTCGCGACGCGTAAAAAATGCAAAAGCACCGTGACCGATTGGCATATCAATTATGTGCGACACTTCCGGCATCATTTTAAGTAATGGTTGCGTCCAGGGTGACGCCAGCACATGAATATCAGCCTCCGGATTGCGAATTTTTAATATTTGAAACAGCGAATGCGCCATCATCATATCGCCAATCCATGCGGGGCCTATGATGAGAATTTTTTGGATTTTTTGTAGATGTTCGGGGAAGCAAATGGGATCCACTTTTAAAAGCCCCCCTCTCCCCTGCCCCTCTCCCACAAGGGGAGAGGGGATGTGGTTCTTTTTAATATTTCTCTTGAATGTAAAATATTTAAAATTTCAAACCACATTAATTCAAAACTCGAATCTGCTCCCTCTCCCTTGATGGGAGAGGGCTGGGGAGAGGGTGTTTTTTCAAGCACCAACAGGCGACAACCAATCCGTGTGCGCTGTTAATTCACCGCGCACGGATTTGAAATACAAATCTTGCAATTCAGTGGTAATAGGACCACGGCGACCTTCACCGATTTGACGGCCATCCAATTCACGAATTGGCAAAACTTCTGCAGCGGTTCCAGTAAAGAATGCTTCATCAGCAACATAAACTTCATCGCGAGTGATGCGTTTTTCTTTAATGGTGTAACCACAATCCGCAGCCAATTGGAAAATGGTATTGCGGGTGATGCCATCCAGACAGGAAGTTAATTCCGGTGTATAAATCACACCATCACGCACCAAAAAGAAATTCTCGCCGCTGCCTTCTGCAACATAACCTTCGTTGTCCAACAACAGTGCTTCCTCACAACCACTATCTAAGGCTTCTTGAAGAGCCAGCAAGGAGTTGATGTAGTGGCCGTTCGCTTTGGCTTTACACATGGAAATATTCACGTGGTGACGTGTGTAACTCGATGTGCGAATTTTGATTCCTTTATCGCGTGCTTCCGGCGACATATATGACGGCCAATTCCAGGCAGCAACCATGATGTGCACTTTTAAATTATCTGCACGCAGACCCATACCTTCTGAACCGTAAAAGGCCATAGGGCGCAAATAAGCTTCGGATAATTTATTTTCACGCACGACCAATTTGTGCGCGTCGTTTACCACATCTTTGGTGTAAGGCATTTTCATGCGCATGATGTGTGCAGAGCGGAAGAGACGATCGGTGTGTTCTTTCAAACGAAAAATGCTGGTACCGAGTGTAGAACTTTTGTAAGCACGCACGCCTTCAAAAACACCCATACCGTAATGCAATGTGTGGGTTAAAACATGAACCTTGGCATCGCGCCAGGGGATCAGTTCACCATCAAGCCATATAACGCCGTCGCGATCGGCAAATGACATAGTCAACTCCTAAAATTCGGTTAACATCAGACGCTGCCAGATATCCAGAACTTGTTGGCGTTCAGTTACAAACTGATCTTCACCTTCGAGTATGGCTTCCTGACGCTGCAGCGCCAATTTATGCCCTGTGGATCGGTAAGCTTTGTAGGCTGCGATCAGTTGGGCCACCGCGTCAGCATCGAGTAAACCTGCTGTTTGCAGTGACTCCAGTATTCGAATGTTGTCCGTGTACCGGATGACGTCGGGCTGTTGATGCGCCCACGCCAAGGCCGCGTATTGAACCATAAATTCAATATCCACGATACCACCGGCATCCTGTTTCACATTAAAAATGCTGGCTGCTTTTTGTTTGGACGAACCCAATTGGTCACGCATCTTCTGCCGCATATCCACCACCTCTTTTCGCAGCTGCGGCAAATCACGCGGACGTTGCAGAATTTTTTGCCGGACTCGCTCAAATTCCTTGCCAAGTTCTTCATTACCTGCAACCACTCTTGCCCTGACCAATGCCTGATGCTCCCAAGTCCAGGCTTCATTTTGTTGATATTTCTCAAAAGCGACCAAAGATGACACCAATAACCCGGAATTACCGGAAGGACGCAACCGCATATCCACTTCGTATAATTTTCCGGACAACGTTTGTGTATTTAAAATATGAATAATGCGCTGCCCAAGACGCGTATAAAAACTCAAATTATCGACTTCCTTTTCGCCACTACTGACACCATTTGCATAGGCGTTATGAATAAAAACCAAATCCAGATCCGATCCATGAGCCAATTCAAGACCACCCAACTTTCCATAAGCCACAATAATAAATTCCGGTGTTTCGACCAAACTACCATCCTCACGCCGGGGATAACCATGACGCGAAATCATATATTGCCAAGCCAATTCCAATACATGCTCCAAAATAGTTTCGGCAATATAAGTTAAATAATCACTGACTTTCATTAAGGGCAAAACGCCCGTCACTTCGCTGGCAGCAACACGCAACGCATGTGCAGAACGAAAATAACGTAAAGCTTCCATATGACCTTCCAAATCATCCCATGCCAAACGCAACACATCGCGGCGCAACTCGTCGCGCAATAATTCTTTATTGGGTGGAGCATACAAACTTTCCGGTGTTAATAATTCATCCAATAAAGCAGGGTAATGCGCAAGCTGATCCGCAATTAATAAACTCGCTGCACACAAACGCACTAATTGTTGCAACGCGATTGGATTTTCCACCAACAACACCAAATAAGCCGTACGACGCGCAACTGATTCAACCAAAGGGACAATTCGACCAAGCGTTTCTACCAGACTTATCACTTCACCTTTTTGCGCGCGATCACACAATGCGATTAACAACAAAGGAATAAATGTATCCAGTCGCTTACGACTACTGGCTTGCATTGACATAACCGATTTACTTTCACGCATGCGCTGCAGATGTTTTAACAATTCATCGGCAGATTCAATTTCGCGATCCATCAATTGCTGATGCGCTTCTTCACCTTGCAAACTACCATCCCATAAACCTAACCAGAAATTTAATGCCGGCTGATTGATCGGAGCTTCAACTTCCGGTGCTGCAATTACCGCCCGAAACTCTTTATTCACTTGTTGACGATAAGTTTGTAATTGCGCAAAAAATTCATCCCAGGATTGAAAACCCATGACCCAGGCCAAACGGATTTGATTGTTAATATCCGCTGGTAATGATTGGGTTTGTTTGTCTTGCCAAGCTTGAATCGCATGTTCGGTATTGCGCAAAAAAATATAGGCTTCCAGCAATAATGTTCCGACACCTTGCGGCAAATAATGCTCTGCTTCCAAAAAAGGCAGCATTTTGCAGACCTGCCTCTCTTGCAAACGACTATCACGTCCGCCACGAATCAATTGAAAAGCCTGCACAATAAATTCCACTTCGCGAATGCCGCCCTCACCCAGCTTCACATCAGCACTCATACCCTTGCGTTGTACTTGTCTGGCAATTAATCCTTTCATATCGCGAAGAGCTTCGATCACACTGAAATCAATATATTGCCTGTAGGTAAATGGCCGCAAAATTTGCCGCAAACCAACGCGAGCCACTTCAATATCCAACGCTGGCTTTTCATGACTATTGGCCCAAGCTACCAAACGTGCTTTGATCATGGCGTAGCGTTCCCAATCACGTCCTTGTGTTTCGTAATAATCTTCCATGCCGACAAAACTCATCGCCAAAGAACCACTTTGTCCATGCGGACGCAAACGCATATCCACACGAAACACGAATCCATCGGCCGTCATTGCATCCAAACTTTTAATCAGTTTTTGTCCGAGCTTGATAAAAAACTCCTGATTGCTGATAGCACTTACGGCATGATCGGTTTCGCCGGATTCAGGAAAAGTAAAAATCAAATCAATATCCGATGAAATATTGAGTTCCTGTGCGCCCAGCTTGCCCATGCCCAACACCATAAAAGGTTGCGCCAGGCCAGAACTTTTTCCAATCGGTGTACCATAACGTTTTTGCAAATCGCGATAGTGCCAATCTGCAGCCAAACTGATGGATGCATCCGCAAAAGCAGACAAATCAGCGGTGACTTCTTGCATGGTCAACAACCGATTAAGATCTTGCCAAACAGTTTTGAATTGCTGTTCTTGCCGGCTGCGACGCAAGTGCTTATCCAACTCAATTTCAGTCGTTAATAACTTTCCTTGCGCAACAAAATTTTCAATCCACACAGATGAATCTGAATTGGAAAACAATCGTCCGGATGAAATTAAAGACTGAAACAATTGGGGATTTCGCGCGGCAGTTTGTGCGACAAATTCGCTACCGACAAAAGCTTTGGTGAGTTGTGATGGAAAATCTGCATTGGAAATCCATCCTTTGCCAATGCAGGACGATAAAAGTGATTCCAGCGATGGAAGATTTTCGCGGGCTTCTGCATCCAGATAATCTTTCCAGGTTTTTTCGGCAAAGGTTTTTAAACAATCAGGGACAGAGTGAATATTGAGCATTGAAATTAATTGATCCATTTATTTTGTTTTAACCAAAGTTCAAGTGCCTGTGGCCAACTGGAAATACTGCCCTGGCCTTGCACCATGCCCACACCATGAATACTGCTTTGATAAATATGCAATTCAGATTGTGAATTGTACTTTTGCACTTCAGTAAAAAAAGACAAACTATTGGCAACCGGCACTGATTGATCAGCAACACCATGAAACATAAATACGGGTGGTATATCTTTTTTTACTTGCAGTTCAAGCGAATTATCCGCCATTAATTGCACGGAGGGATTCTCACCCAGCAAGGCCTTACGTGATCCCTGATGAGTAAATGCTGCCTGCATACTGATAACCGGATAACCCAAAATGGCAAAATCCGGTCGTGCATGGATGGCTGATAATGAATCTGTTTTGCTTTCACCAAAATCGTGCCGGGTTAGAACGCTGGCAGCCAGATGCCCTCCTGCGGAAAAACCCACCACACCGATTTTATTCACATCCAGATGCCATTCTTTTGCACGACTGCGCACCATACGCACAGCACGCAAGCCATCCAGCAATGGAGCCGGGAAACCATATTCCTGCATGCGATATTTCACCACAAAAGCAGTTACTCCCCGTTCAGCAAACCATTTTGCAATGTCGTAAGCTTCATGATAAATCGCCAATCGCACATAGCCTCCACCAGGAAAAATAACCACTGCTGTCCCATTTATTTTTTCTTTTTCCGGAAAAAAAACTTCCATGGAAGGATTATCAACAAAATAAACCCGTTGATCTTTTATAGTTTCGCGATCAGGGCTTACCATTGGTTTTTCAGGCCACAGATACAGTTTATTTGAATTCATCATTTTATTTTCAGCCACACAGGAAAACGACCATAACAGCAACATCATTAAATATAATTGCCTGATTTTCATAAAACGGTTCCTAATATAAATTTTTCAGTTCATCTGCTTTTTTCTGCATTTTTTCTGCACCGGCCAAATCACCTGCCGCTTTCATTATGTCGGCTGCCAGTAAATACAACCTGTCATCATCCGTTTCTTTTTGAATGGCACGCTTTATATAATCCAGCGCTTTTGGTATGTCCCCTGCTGCCTGAGCAGACATAGCGGCCTGATAAAGATAATAAGGATTGGAGTTTCTATAACGCTGCACTTTTTTACGATAAATTTCCGATTGTTGCAAATTACCAGTTTGTTTGTACAAACTGGCCAGATTATGCAATACGGTTAAATCCCGCGCATCCAACGATAGTGCATGTAAATAAGTCACTTCTGCCAGGTCAAGATCACCGCGTTTACGATACAAACTGGCCAGATTACTCCAGATAAAACTTTGGTCATCTTTAACCTTGAGTGCACGACGCAAATATAAAAACGAATTTTTTTCATCTTCATCAGAAGAAAACTCCATCGCACGATTATTGTAAAAAAGTGCTTCAGTTTCAAAATTATCCAGGGCTTTTTGTCGATAGTTGGCGCGGAATCGACGAATCTCCAAATCAACCACCACATCGCTCACATCTGAAATACGATGTGCTTCACGCACCAATGGCCAACGCGATTTACGCGCGACAACCTTGGCATTGACATGGCGCATTAAAAAATAAGAACGCTTTGAATTCATATCCCAGGATGGGGGCACCATGACCTGATTTACCTGGGCTTTTAATCCAGCATGACGGGCAAGGGAAACATACAATAAGGTATATCCCAAACAATTTGCCTTACCGGTTTCAAACACTTCGCGTGCGGTTCCTGTATTAAAAGTTGAATAGGTAATTCCCTGACCACCCTGCACACCACTGCGAATCAACGACAGATGCAACAACTCTGCTTTATCTGCATCGCTACTGCCGTGTTCAACCGCATTTTCTGCAAATTGTTTCATTGATGATGTGAGCCCGAATAAATCAACATCAGGCAATTCGCTATCTTTTATTATTCGACCAAAAATCAATTCACCTGATAATGCTTTTTGCAGAGCGGGGTCAGGCTGACTGCTTATTAATCCGGATTGATTCGCACAAGCACCAAGCATGATAACCAAAAGTAAAATGACATTTCGCATAAAGATTCCCGGGGATCATGTTGCTGGGCAAAATCCATCCTTCATAATAGACACTTATTAATTTTTTTCTAAAATCGATGATGTGACAGAATGCTGAATAGCTCTATAATCCGCCTTCTTTTTATCAGGTTAGTTGAAGGCCCCTCATGCAAGAGCAATACAATCCCGCAGAAATTGAAGCAGAAGCCCAAGTTTATTGGGAAAAACACCAAAGCTTCAAGGTGACAGAAGATGCCAGCAAAGAAAAGTTCTACTGTCTGGCGATGTTCCCCTACCCCAGCGGCAAACTGCACATGGGCCATGTGCGCAACTACACCATTACCGATGTGATCGCCCGCTACCAACGTATGCAGGGCAAAAATGTTCTGCACCCCATGGGCTGGGATGCTTTTGGTTTACCCGCCGAAAACGCGGCACTCAAACACAACACTGCACCCGCCAAGTGGACCTATTCCAATACCGATCATATGCGCAACCAGCTCAAACAACTGGGTTTTGGTTTTGATTGGTCGCGCGAGCTCACCACCTGCAAACCCGAATACTACCAATGGGAACAATGGTTCTTCACTCGTTTATATGAGAAGGGATTGGTCTATAAAAAGATGTCCACAGTCAACTGGGATCCCATCGACCAGACCGTACTCGCCAACGAACAAGTGATCGACGGCCGCGGCTGGCGCTCAGGTGCCTTGGTCGAACGTAAAGAGATTCCGCAGTGGTTTATCAAGATCACCGATTACGCCGAAGAATTATTGAACGATCTGGACAAGCTCCCCAACTGGCCAGAGCAAGTCAAAACCATGCAACGCAACTGGATCGGCAAAAGCCGTGGTCTGGAAATGCGGTTTGATTTGCAATCACCGGTTGGTGAATTTACCAGTTTCGAGATCTACACCACTCGTCCCGACACTTTGATGGGCGTGACTTACGTGAGTCTCGCCGCTGAGCATCCTATCTCGAAATTGTTATCTGAGAAGAATCCCGCACTCGCGCAATTTATTGCCGACTGCAAAGTGCAATCAGTCGCTGAAGCCGATATGGCCACCATGGAAAAGCGCGGCATGGATACGGGCATCAAAGCCCTTCACCCAATCACCGGTGAACCGGTTGCAGTTTGGGTCGCCAATTATGTGTTGATGGATTACGGCTCGGGCGCAGTCATGGCAGTACCTGCGCATGATGAAAGAGATTATGAGTTTGCACAGAAATATAAGTTGCCGGTTAAGGTGGTGATTAGCGAAAGCAAGACCTCCTCCAGCTCCCCCTTGCCAGGGGGAGAGTCTAGTCCTCCCCCTGGCAAGGGGGAGTTAGAGGGGGTATTGCCCTTCACCGACAAAGGTATTCTGATCAATTCCGGCGAGTACAACGGACTCGATTTTAATGCTGCCTTTGACGCAATCGCCTCCACATTGGAAATGGCTAATAAAGGAAGAGTGAAAACCAATTATCGTTTGCGTGATTGGGGCGTATCGCGTCAGCGTTATTGGGGCGCGCCTATTCCTATGTTTAATTTGCCGGAAGGTGGCGAAATTCCAGTGCCTGCTCACAAACTGCCTGTGCTCTTGCCGGAAGACGTTGTGATGAACGGTGTTCACTCGCCTATCAAAGCCGATGTGAATTGGAAAAAAGATGAACTCGATGGCAAAGCAGTCGAACGCGAAACCGATACCTTCGATACCTTTATGGAATCCAGCTGGTATTACGCGCGTTACACTTGCCCGCAATTTACCGGCGGCATGATCGATAAAAAAGCAGCGGATTATTGGTTGCCAGTGGATCAATATGTTGGCGGTATCGAACACGCGATTTTGCATTTACTCTATTCACGTTTCTTCCACAAATTAATGCGCGATGAAGGTCTTGTGAGTGGTGATGAACCTTTTGAACGTTTGCTGTGTCAAGGCATGGTCAATGCGGAATCTTTTTACATCAAACAAGATGGCAAAGAAATCTGGATTGAACCGGAAAATGTGGTGATTGAACGCGACGATAAAGGTCGTTTAATTTCTGCCAAACATAGAGTCACTGGTGAAGCAGTGCAATTTGGTGGCGTGATTAAAATGTCCAAATCCAAAGCCAATGGTGTTGATCCTGAATCGGTGATCAACCAATACGGCGCGGATACGGTTCGTTTGTTCACTATGTTCGCAGCGCCACCGGAACAAAGTTTGGAATGGAGTGATTCGGGTGTTGAGGGCGCGAGCCGATTCTTGCGTCGCTTGTGGAAGGCGGTTGAAGGCCATATCAATGCAGGAGTCCCCGGAAAATTGGACGCCACCAATTTACCTGCAGCGCAAAAAGATTTGCGTCGCAAAACACACGAAACAATTCAGAAAGTCAGTGACGATTATGGCCGCCGCCAAACATTCAATACCGCTATTGCAGCGACTATGGAATTGTTAAATGAAACCAGCAAATTAGCGGACCGCGCCAATCCTCAAAGTTTGGCCGTTGAGCGTGAAGCACTGGAAGCCGCGATATTATTATTGTCACCCATAGTGCCGCACATTACGCAACATTTATGGCAGGCATTGGGTCATAGCAGCATTCCATTAAATGAAAGCTGGCCAGTCCTGGATGAAGCTGCACTCATTCGATCTACTATTGAAGTGGTTGTGCAAGTAAACGGAAAATTACGTGGAAAATTGGATGCGGCAGTTGATGCCCCCAAAGATTGGCTGGAACAAAATGCACTCGCACAAGAAAATGTGCAGAAGTTTTTGGAAGGTGTGACTGTGCGCAAAATTATTATTGTGCCGAATAAGCTTGTGAATATTGTGGCAAGTTAATTAAAACACCCTCTCCCCAACCCTCTCCCATCAAGGGAGAGGGAGCAGATTGGAGTTCTATAAATATTTTTGTAATTTTACCAATCATTAATTTCACAAAAATATTGAACAAGGCCAATTCCCCTCTCCCCTTGTGGGAGAGGGGCAGGGGAGAGGGGGAAAACGCTAAACAACTGAAGCGACCCCAATGAAAAAATCCCTGATTATTTTTTGCATTTTCCTACTCAGCGCCTGCGGATGGCATTTGCGTGGCAGCAATCCCAACATTTCGTCAAAAATGGAATGGGCGAATATTTCAATTACTGCGGATGATCAGCACACAGCTTTGTTCACTTATCTACAACCACTGCTGAATACTTATCGATTGAAAGAAGTCAGCGATGATTCAGCGATTGCCAATTTGCAAATTCAAAAATTATTGTTGGATAAACGCACTGCTGGTGTTGGCGCTGATGCACTGACCAGTGCTTATGAATTAACACTGAGTGTTGAATATCGATTGGCCAAAAATAGTCAATCGACAGACAACATGACACGCGCCAGTGTTACACGCACTTACAATTACAATTTGAATAATGCCAACGGTGCTGCGCAGGAAGAAGCATTGATTTTGCGAGAAATGCATCGCGAACTGGCGCAGCAGATTTTGCGTCGTACGCGCTTGCTGCTCAACAAACAAGATCAAACAACGGCTAAATAACATGCCAAAAATCCGCGCTGATCAATTAACTCCGGCAATAGCAAAATCACTTGCACCGGTTTATCTGGTATCAGGCGACGAACCCTTGTTGATTCAGGAAAGCAGCGATCAAATTCGCAAGGCTGCACGTCAACAAGGTTTTAGCGAACGCGAAATTTTTCACGCTGAAACCAGTTTTGATTGGAATCAGTTACTCGCATCAGCGAATAGCTTGTCATTATTTGCCGATAAAAAAATCTTTGAAGTGCGCATGCCATCGGGCAAACCTGGTGATAAAGGCACCAAAGCGATTCAGGAATATTTGGAAAATCCATCACCCGATAATCTGTTGTTAGTCATCACCGAAAAACTGGATTCCGCCACACAAAAAAGTAAATGGGTCAAAGCGATTGAAGACAATGGCATTCATGTGCAAATCTGGCCGATTCCACCCAGTCAATTATCACGCTGGGTGGCAACACGTTTACAACAATCCGGCTTATCGGCAGATCAAAATGCCATTGATTTATTAGCCTCACGTATTGAGGGAAATTTATTGGCAGCCGTTCAGGAAATTGAAAAGTTGGCGCTGCTGACAACAGATAAACATATAAATTATGAATTAATGGCCAGTGCTGTTGCTGACAGTGCGCGCTACGACCCATTCAGTCTCGCCGACAAAGCCTTGCAGGGTGATGCACGCGCAGCAGCAAAAACATTACAAGGATTACGCGGTGAAGGTTCAGACGCAATCAGCATTCTCTGGGCAATATTGCGTGATATCCGCAGCCTGAATCAAATCGCACAATTGCAAGCACAGGGAAGATCATTTGAAATAGCTGCCAGACAAGCAGGCGTTTGGGAAAAGCGCCAACCATTAATCCAAAATGCATTACGTCGTTTTAAACCAGCACAATTGCAACAAATGCTACGCAAAGCCAATGCTATTGATAAATCCATTAAAGGTATGCGCAATGCGGAACCCTGGGACGAATTGTTGGATCTGGTGTTGAACCTCTCTGGCGTGCAAAGTTTGAACAATCAAAATGAAAGGCTCAGCCTCAAGTTGTAAATCTTTTATATCCTTTCCCTATAAGATCCAAACCAATCGTCATTTTACAGACATAAAACAAATCGCTAGTCTGCGCGACCTGTTGATTTTCAAACATTTTGCTGTTTTTTAAACAGTTTTGGGGACGGTGTGGATATACAGCTGGTTTACATTATTGCAGGTCTGGCAGTTGGTTTTATTGTGGGCCTCACTGGTGTCGGTGGTGGCTCATTAATGACGCCAATACTCCTGCAATTTGGCATCACCCCCACCAGTGCGGTTGGAACCGATTTACTTTATGCCGCAATCACCAAGGCTGGTGGCATTCATGTTCATCACAAAAAAAAGAATATTGATTGGCGCATCACCGGTTGGCTTGCTTTAGGGAGTGTTCCGGCAGCTGGCCTGACATTAATCTGGCTGCACTATATGAAATCCGATATGGATTCACTCAATGCCATTATCAAAACCACTCTGGGTTACGCTCTGGTTCTAACTGCCGTCGCCATTCTCTTCAAACGAAAAATTTTCGATTACAGTAAAAAGAATGATCTGTGGGTCACCCGTATGAATCATCGGCAACAATTTGTTGCTACTGTGGTGACGGGCCTAATTCTGGGCGTCATTGTCACCATCACATCCATCGGCGCAGGAGCCTTGGGCACTGTTGCTTTATTTATGCTTTATCCGTTGCTGCCCACTGTTCGCTTGGTGGGAACTGAAATTGCGCACGCTGTTCCACTCACATTGGTTGCAGGCATGGGCCATGCGGGATTGGGAAATGTGGATTGGGGGTTGCTCGCCAATTTATTAATGGGATCATTGCCGGGAATTTATTTTGGCAGCCATCTCGCCAATCGTGTAGCCGATCACTGGCTGCGCCCTGCACTGGCCATTATGTTGATGGTCGTCGGCAGCAAATTGATTGGCGCATGGGTTTGGATTGCAAATTTATTTTAGAGAATAAATGCGTTAAAAAATATTCCCAACTCATTTCAGATTCTGATGTTTTGTATTTTTTAATTTACAGGTGCGCACCTTGTTGTGTCTGCCGCCACCTGTGATGCTCTACTGCATGTTATTTAATTACATCAAAGTTCAATATCCTGAATTGAATTCAATAACGCTATTCACGATTTTATTTTTTAGGGGGCTTATTTAATTGTAATGGTTGTTTCTTGCCACCATTACGCAGCTTATCGATGTAATTCAATTCATTAATTGCGAGTGGATGATTACCTTCATACTTTAAGGATTCATAAAGTGCCGTCTCAGCTTCATCCAATCGTTCCAAATCAATTAATACGACCCCCAAACCCCTGTAGGCTCTCGCACGATCCAAATCAGGTACGCAATTTTCGGACTCAATTACTTTACGATACAAGGATTCTTTCAATTGAAACGCCTGGGGATCCATCATCATTGCTGCCTTCTCGGAAATCAGTCCTGGATGATCAGGTTCCAGCAACAGTGCCTTATCCAAATATTGGTTCGCCAATTGATAGTCTTTTTCTTCAACCGCGATAAAACCCAAAATGAAATAAGCTTTGGAATAGGATTTACCCATAATTGGATCAACCGGCAAACCTGTTTTTTCCTGATCAACTTTTTTGCAAACTTCTATTGTATGTTCATCCCAATAATGAATTTTTTGTCGCCCATCTTGTACGAATCGCGGTTGCCAATTAGCAGGTATTGTTTGCAGATAGGAGGCCAGGACTTTTTTCGCTTTTGCAAATTGCCCTTCATGCATTAACACTTCTGCCACATACACAGGATTTTCAGGCTGAATATTATTATTTCCGGATTTACTTTCTGTGCCGCAACTACTGAGGGTAAAGGCAAAAATTGCGACAACGAATAAATTGATAAATTTCATGATCACTCCTGTTAATTATTCGATTATACAAATCATTTTTCTGCTGGTGGCGCTACACGCAAAACTTCTTCCATAGTCGTAAGCCCGGCAGCAATTTTTTGTGCGCCGGATAAACGCAAAGTGCGCATACCTTCTTTCATGGCCAAACGACGCAAATCCTGCAAATTAAAATCAGGAGTGATTTTTTCTTTCAGATTTTCAGTTAGCAACATGATTTCGTAAATGCCCTGGCGACCGAGATAGCCTGTGTTCCTGCATTCAAGACAACCTACCGGGCGATACACTTTTGTCGGTGCCGATACTTTCCAGGGCGCGACCAATTCTTGCCAATGGGCAGGATTGATTGTGCCCTCTTCCTTACAATGCGGGCAAAGTGTACGCACCAAACGTTGTGCCATTACACCCAATAAACTGGCATTGATTAAATAGGAAGGAATTCCCAAATCCAAT
Organism: uncultured Cellvibrio sp.; assembly: GCA_946481095.1. Next base: position 32,283 of record CAMLML010000012.1, on the reverse strand, counting down.
AAACGTGCAACAGTTGCCGGCGCATCATTGGTGTGAACAGTTGATAACACCAAATGCCCGGTGAGTGCCGCTTGCACTGCCATCTGCGCAGTTTCCAGATCGCGAATCTCACCCACCATAATGATGTCGGGATCCTGCCGCATCAAACTGCGAATACCGGCGGCAAAATCCAAACCGATTTTGTGGTGCACTTGTGTTTGATTAAACGTCTCTTCCACCATTTCGATAGGATCTTCAATGGTGCTGACATTCACTTCGGAAGTCGCAACTTGTCGTAGCGAGGTATAAAGCGTGGTGGTTTTTCCTGATCCAGTCGGACCTGTCACCAACAAAATGCCGTTGGGTCGCTCCAACATTCCAAGCCAACGCTGGTAATCATCACCAACCAATCCCAACTCATTAAAGGTACGCATTAAAATTTGTGGATCAAAAATACGCATTACCAATTTTTCGCCGAATGCGGTTGGTAATGTTGATACGCGCAATTCCACTTCGCTGCCATCTGATCGGCGGGTTTTAATACGACCATCCTGTGGTTTGCGTTTTTCTGCGATGTCCATTCTCGCCAATACTTTAAAACGACTGGTGACTGCAGTTGATACATTAAACGGTAATTCATAAACCTGATGCAGAACACCATCAATACGAAACCGGATTCGACCTATATCACGGCGTGGCTCTATATGGATATCACTTGCACGCTGATCGTATGCGTACTGCAACAACCAATCCACGATTTTGACTATGTGCTGGTCATTTGCATCAGGATCGGTTGCCTTGCCCAACTCCACCAATTGTTCAAAATTGGTAACCATCGACGAGGTTGCACCAGAGGCGTTGGAGATAGAACGTGAGAGGGTATAAAACTCCACCATGTAACGTTCAACATCACCCGGATTGGCAAACACTTTTTTAACCTTGCGACGAGCCACATGCTCGACCTGGGGTTCCCATCCGGCAACAAAAGGTTGGGTGCAGGCAACCAATACTTCATCTTTCAGGACTTGTACGCAGAGAATTCCGTGTCGCTTGGCAAATGCATAACCCATGACTTCCGTACATTTGGCAACATCAATTTTCATGGGATCAATATGAAAACAGGGCAAATCCGCTTCTTTGGCCAACCATTGGGTGAGTATTTCTATATCCAGTAATTTTCCGGGGCGTTCCTGATCTTCCAGATTTTGCGAGGCGATGTAATTCAAGGGATGCATAACCGCTTGTTCATGTGTTCGACTCATCCCCAACAATCGATTGCCATCTTCGCGGGACATACGGTTTGCGCGAATCAAATCCTGAATTACGCCACGCAAATCAAGAAATCTGTCTAAAACTGCCGCCATATTTGCATCCTGAAAAACATTTATTGGGAACACAGAATTTACCGATTGTAGCTGCTAAAGCCTGTGTCGTCTGTGCCTCCGTCAGAAGCAAGCTGTTTTTGTCACAAAACGGTAAAAATTATACGTGACCTTGCGGAATCAAATTTTTATACTGCGCACACTTTTCGAGCCGGAGACTTTTATGCCCTTTGCCAACTTTTCCAATTTGTTTGGTCGCTCACCTATCAAACCCATGCAAGAACACATGGCTGTGGCCGTGAAAGCCGCCAAGGAATTGGTCAGTTTCTTTGAGGCAGTCACTCAACATAATTGGGACACTGCCAGTCAAATCCAGCAAGGCATTGTGAAGCACGAAAATGATGCCGACGAGATAAAAAAACAACTGCGTTTGCACCTTCCCAAAAGTCTTTTCCTTCCTGTTCCCCGTACCGATATTTTGGATCTTCTCTCCACCCAGGACAGTATCGCCAACCGCGCCAAGGATATTGCCGGCATTATCATGGGCCGCAAAATGACCATCCCTGCCAGCATGCAAGCGCAAATGCTGGATTTCGTTCGTTCCAGTGTTGCGGCTGCCGAGCAAGCTCTCACTGCTATTAATGAATTGGATGAATTACTCGAAACCGGTTTTAGCGGCCGCGAGTTGACTGTCGTTGAAAAAATGATTCAGGAACTGGATGACCTGGAAGAAAAAGCTGACAAGTTGGAAATCGGTGTTCGCACTTCTCTGTTCGCACTGGAAGCACAACTGCCGCCAGTTGATGTGATGTTTTTGTACAACATCATTGATTGGGTGGGCGACCTGGCAGACTGTGCTCACAATGTGGGCGGTCGATTGCAATTGCTTCTGGCTCATTAATTTTTGTTTGACATTATCAGGTATCTCTCATGACTTTATTCGCAGAATATAGCCAGATTCTTTTTATTATTGCCTGTTGCTTTGGCCTGTTTATGGCGTGGGGTATAGGTGCCAACGATGTGTCCAATGCCATGGGAACATCGGTGGGTTCGCGTGCTTTGACCATGAAGCAAGCCATCATTATTGCGATGGTATTTGAGTTTGCCGGCGCCTATCTTGCCGGCGGTGAAGTCACTGAAACCATCCGCAGTGGCATAGTCGATGTGGCAGTGATGACCGATCATCCTGATTTGTTTGTTTATGGAATGTTGGCTTCATTACTGGCTGCAGGCACCTGGTTATTGATTGCCAGCATTCTGGGCTGGCCAGTTTCCACTACGCACTCAATTGTTGGCGCCATTATTGGTTTTGCTGCAGTGGGAGTGTCAGTGGACGCCGTTCAGTGGAGTCAGGTTTGGGTTATCGTCAGCAGCTGGATCACCTCACCACTGGTTGCAGGCATTCTTTCATTCTGGATTTTTCGTTCGGTCCAGCATTTGATTCTGGATACTGAAGATCCCTTCGCCAACGCCAAACGATACATCCCTTTCTACATGTTTGCCGTGGGATTCTTCCTGTCGATGGTCACCATTTTGAAAGGTTTGAAATACGTTCTTAAATCGCACCACATAGAATTCAGTTTTCTGCAGGCCATGGGCATAGCCACCATTATCGGCCTGATCGTTGCCGGTATAGGTATGTTCCTGCTCAGCCGAATTAATCAGGATAAAGATGCTGACAAAAACAACCGTTTCTCCAGTGTTGAACGCGTCTTTGGCGTACTGATGATTTTCACCGCTTGCTCCATGGCTTTCGCCCACGGCTCAAATGATGTAGCCAACGCAGTTGGCCCAATGGCCGCCGTCATCAGCGTAATTGATACAGGTGTTGTCGGCGCCAAAGCCGCAGTTGCTCCCTGGATTTTATTACTTGGAGGAGTAGGCATAGTGATTGGCCTCGCTACTTATGGCTACAAAGTCATGATCACCATCGGCAAAAAAATCACCGAACTCACGCCAAGCCGTGGCTTCGCCGCTGAAATGTCCGCCGCCGCAACTGTGGTCATTGCCTCCGGAATCGGTTTACCCATTTCGACGACTCACACATTGGTAGGTGCAGTATTGGGTGTTGGTTTGGCTCGTGGAATCGGCGCTTTGAATCTTGGAGTCATTGGTGGAATTTTTGCCTCCTGGGTAATCACTTTACCCGCTGGCGCCGGTTTATCGATTTTGTTTTTCTTCTTTTTCAAAGGTGTGTTTGGTTAATAAATTTTTAACTACGCATAAATGAAAAGCCCGATTCGTTTGAATCGGGCTTTTTTTGTTTGTGAATAAGAAAAAACAACCAACCTTACAAACGATTCAATTCGGTTATTGATTCCAGTAGTCTTCGAGCGTTTTCTGGCATTCGGAGCAAGTAATTCGTCTCTTCAAGCGACTTGTAATCCTCAAGTGACAATAACACTACTGATTTTTCGTCACTCACAATAACGACAGGCTCATGTTTATCACAAACTTGGCTCATAATTGCTTCAAGATTACATTTTGCAATAGCGTATGAAATTGTGTTCATAATATGACTCGATTAGTGTTCAAAATTCTGTTTCTCTCAATATGTGTATTTACCCAATTTAACCAGGCTCCTCAGCATCACAACCAATGCTTTATGCGACATTCGATCAAATTTCACCCCAAATGCTGAAAGAAGCTTCGCTAAATTGCCAATACTACTGTAAGATCCCTGCATTCCCTTCCCGGTCGGTAATGACTCGATTTCTTTACGACAGCGCAGGTTTGCTGAAATAACACGATTCCATCGTAAAAATCCGAAAGCTCAAGTCGTAATGGTGATAGCGATTTGAGTCAAATTTATTTCACCACTAAAGAAGAATGTCATATGAGTAAAGGTACAGTTAAGTGGTTTAATGCAGACAAAGGTTTTGGTTTCATTACTCCAGAAGATGGAAGCAAAGATTTGTTTGTTCACCATTCAGAGATTCAAGCCGGCGGCGGTTTTGCAACCTTGAATGAAGGCCAAAAGGTTGAGTTTCAAGTAGGCCAAGGTCAAAAAGGCCCTTGCGCAAACAAAGTGCACACCATCTAAGTATTCAAACGAAAAGTGAATTTGGAGTAAGCCCGGGTAACACCATCAGACCTTACTCTGAGTTCAACTTTTCACTATGCAATCGTTAAAAAAACAATAAATCGCAAAACTTTTGCACAATCCGCCTTTGTTTTTCAATTAAGAACGGTTTGTTGAATAGCCGCTATTGAGATCTCTTTCTAAAAAATCACTGCAAAGTTTAAAAACTTAACGCCGCTTTTAGCTGTTTAGATTTCCTGGAAAATCCAGCTGTAATCCATCACCTCGTTTTTATTATCTGCGCATGACCAATCGCAACCCGCATTTTTATCTAATGATGGGCTTGGTGATTCTGGCATTGCTGATGCTTTTGGTTGAAATTTTTAATATAGTAACGACCGTTTTTCGCGAGATAAAAAAGATAATAGAAAATGAATATTGTTATGCACTTCACCGTTGATTCCAGCAAATAAAAACAAGGAGCCCACACCCATGATTGTTTTTTATCAAACCGCTCAAAAATTTACTCGCTCTATTCTGGTTTGCACTTTTGCACTGGGTGCTATGCCAGGAATTGTTCACGCAGCAGCGCCTACTGCTGTGAATGATAGCCGCAGCATTCCAATGAACAGCAGTATCACATTGAATTTGATCAGCAATGATTTTGATACAGATGGCGATACCATTGCTGTCATTGATGTTTCTCCGCCTGCGAATGCCACCGTTGTTTTGAATGCTGATGGCAGTGTTGTTTATACACCCAACAAAGATTTTCAGGGCGTCGATACATTTACCTACACCATTCGCGAAACACAAACATCAGAACCACAAACAGCCACAGCAACAGTGACGATTAACGTAACTGGCAGCAACCTTGTTGATGCATCAACCAATGCCAACAACCGTAGCCTTGCACTGGCAATGGATTCAGTCTGTACACAATTACGTGAAAGTTCCGATAGCGAATTGGGTGCAGGACGCCGTAATTTATTGGAGCGATGCAATGGGCTTGATGCATTAGCTGCAAATGATCCCGAAGCGGCCAATGCAGCATTACGGCAAATTGCGCCGGAAGAAACGATTGCACTGATGCGTGTTACTTCCGAGTCAACCAGCACACAAACTTCTGCTGTTTCACAACGCGTTGGCCAATTGCAAGCAGGTAATAATCGTTTCACCTTGAATGGTGTTGTTTCTACCAATCAAGGTTCAGGGGGTGGCGCAGGTGATGCAGAACCCATTTGGGCTGCGCTGGGATTTTTTGCCAGTGTGCAGCATCAATCAGCAGAAAGGGATACCACAGATCTGGAGTCCGGTTATAAATCATCGGGCAATTCTTTCACCATGGGCCTCGATTATCGTTTGAGTGATAAATGGGTAATAGGTAGCGCCCTTGGCTTTAATCAACATGATCTGAATTATTCTGCACAAAATGGCAGCCTTGACGGTGAAGCCACCAGTTTTATTATTTTCAATTCTTACAGCATGAAATATTCATCGCTGGAAACACAATTGGGATATGTCAGCACCGCTTTCGATTCCACTCGCAGAGTGCAATATGGTGAAGGTGATTTGCTCGTGAGTGATACCATGCGTGGATCTACACAAGGATCACAACTTTTACTGAATTCACAATACCAATGGGAATGGAATAAAGACGCGCTGACAATTTTTCCTTTTGTTCGCTTTGATTATTTACAAAATAATGTTGATGGTTACGGTGAAAATGGCAGCGGCGGCTTGCCGATGATTATTGGTAAACAATCCACTGAACAACTCACCTTGGGTGCAGGCGTGGAATCCACTTATGTCTTCAATAAAAACTGGGGTGTATTGATCCCTACATTGAAACTAACCATGCTCAGCGAAACCAATTCAGGTTTTGACCCTATTACATCACAATTTGCTTATGATCCCGATCCGGAAAATACTTTTGGTTTGCAAAACGATGGTGAGGATAAATCTTTCTGGCAAATCGGCGTTGGATCATCTTTTATTTTAAAGGGCGGCGCATCAGGTTTTATTCAATATCAAAGAATGATTGATTACAACCATTTATCTGCCTATCAAATTCAAGGAGGTATTCGCTATGAATTCTAATATTTCAAAAGTGACCAACAGATTATTTTTTATTTTGTTGTTGACAACTGCAGGGCTGTTAACCGCTTGTGGTGGTGGCAGCACATCAACCACATCAACTGATAATGATTTGCCTTCGCCCGTTGCCGGTGGAATTAACGGTGAAGTATTGGTACCTGGCCCCGCAGGTGAAGAACCTGTGACACCATCCACATTGGAATTATTGCCACAGATTACCCTTGCCCAGCGGCAATTTGCCGACCCCAATGTATTATTGAATTTGAATGCCAGCGTCACTGCAGCCGCAGGATCGCAAATTGTAAAAACACTTTGGACTCAAGCAAGTGGCCCACAAGTTATTATTCCATCGCCGCTGGAGCTGAATAATCTGATTCTTCTGCCCGATGTCAGTGTCGCAACAACTTTGGAGTTTCGTTTAACCGCACAAGACAGTGAAGACAGGATCAATTCTGCGACTCTCTCTATTTTTGTAAAACCAGTACCCACTTTTGTCAAAGTGATTGGCGGTGTGTTTAATGAAAAAGATGAAATCGCCAATTTTAAAGTTCAATTAAATGCTCCCGGCACATCGCCCATTACCGTTTCTTATGTGACACAGGATGGAACCGCAACCAATGCAGATTACATCCCTGTTTCCGGTGAAATTACGTTTGCACCCGGTGAAGTATTAAAAGAAATTCCTGTCACACTCATTGATGATATCAACGAAGAAATTGATAAAAGTTTTAGCTTGCAAGTCACTGCAATTGATGGAACTGCGACTCATGCCAACCGGGGCGTTGCGATTATTCGTAATGGTGCAGAACCACAACTCCCACAAACCATTCAATTTGCAACCAGCAGTTCTGCAAGTGTTTATCTCTACCAACAATTTACCAACACATTGAATACTGCTGCTGCGCCAGGATCTGGCGATATTATTTATTCTTCTTCCGATACATCTGTCGCCACTGTTGATGCACAAGGTGTTGTGACCGGTGTCAGTATTGGCAATGTGATTATTACTGCAACAAAAGAAGCAGATGATATTTATTTACCCGCAACAGCAAGCTACAACCTGAATGTAATTTTGCAAGGCACTATTCCTTCCGTTTTTATTGAGCAACAGGATGGTTATGCAATACAACTGGGTGACACACTTGACCTTCAAGGTTATGCAAATGATCAAGAGGATGGCGCACTGCCAACACAGGAACAAATTAATCAAAGCGCAGCAACAGGCCAACCCATAACCACATTGCGCTGGACTTCAAGTATCGATGGATTTTTAGGTTACGGCACGTCACTGGACATCAATACTTTATCCATGGGAACACACACTATTACTTATTCTGCGACTGATAGTCACGGTAACACCGGCACGAGCAGCATTCGCGTTCTGGTAAGTAATATTGCGCCCTATGCCTCTGCTACTGCCTCATCAACTTATTGCCCGGATGTCGAATCAGTGTTGCATTGCTATTATCCTTATCGCGTTAATGATTACAGCGTGAGTCATGAGTTAGGTGGTTTACAAAGTTGGGTCAATAATAATACGGTTTCTTTACCACAATGGGTCGAACTCACCTGGTCATCAGCCGTAACCATTAACAGCGTCGATATTTTCACAACCGCTGACTATATTATTCGCGATTACGATATTGAATATTTGAATGGTCAAACCTGGACACTTCTTGTATCCATCACTGATAACAATCAATTGCATCGCGCACACGCAATACCCACTATCACCACAAGCAATTTACGAGTTGTCGCCAGAAGAGGTTCTCTGGCGCAATCGACCCATGCCAGAATCAACGAGATTGCGGTATTTGGTATTGCACCTTTTTCACAAGAATGATTTTGTAAATAAAAAAGTACAATTTCATTTCAGGCAAGCATAGAATTATCCGGTTGACTCAAGCGGATAATTCTATGTCGTTCAACACCAATCTTTATAAAGACCAACTGGCACAACTGGTTGCCAAGCCTTCTGTCAGTTGTGCAGTCGCCAAATGGGACATGCCAAATTTACCGGTTATTGAATTACTGGCCAATTGGTTTGGCGATGCAGGATTTAGCACCCGCATCATGCCATTGGCACAAACAGGCAAAGCCAATTTGATTGCCACGTTAGGTCAAGGTGATGGCGGATTAGTGTTGGCAGGCCACAGTGATACTGTTCCTTATGATGAAAACCGTTGGCAATCCGATCCATTCACACTCATTGAAAAAAACCAAAAACTTTATGGATTGGGTGCAACCGATATGAAAGGTTTTTTTCCCATCATATTGCAAGCAGTACAACCATATTTGCAAAAGACGTTTAAACATCCATTAATTGTATTAGCCACCGCAGATGAAGAAAGTAGCATGAGTGGCGCACGTGCATTGGCTAAACAAGGAATTGCAGGCAACACACCTCGTTATGCCGTTATTGGTGAACCCACCGAATTAAAACCTATCCGTATGCACAAGGGCATCATGATGGAATGCATTCGTGTGCAAGGAAAAAGCGGGCACTCATCCAATCCTGCATTGGGGAAAAATGCATTGGATGTGATGTCAGATGTAATAATCGAATTAAAAAAATTACGTAATGAATTACAACTGCAATATCGCAACCCCGGATTTGCCGTACAAATACCCACGCTAAATTTGGGTTGCATTCATGGCGGCGATGGCGCCAACCGAATTTGCGGTGAATGTGAATTGCATTTTGATTTACGATTATTACCCGGAATGGATAATCACCAATTGCGCGACATTATCCAACAAAGGCTCAACCCGATTGCCGACGCCAGCAAAACCGATATTGTCTTTTCATCCTTATTCGAAGGTGTTGAACCCTTTGCAGAGGATGAAAATTCAGAGTTGGTGAAAATAGGCGAGCAACTTTCCGGCCATCCATCTGAAAGCGTTGCCTTCGCCACTGAAGCACCCTTTATGCAACAACTGAACATGCAAACGCTTATCCTTGGCCCGGGTTCAATCGATCAAGCTCATCAACCCGATGAATTTATCGCATTAAATCAACTGGAACCTGCGGTAAAAATTGTTCGGCAGTTAATTGAGAAATTTTGTTTGTAAAACATAATCACCGTAGCTACCAGGATAAAATTCAGACATACAATAAATCCGGAGTATGAACAATTGAAAAAAATATTGTTGCTGATATTAAGTATTCAATTAACCGCCTGCGAACAAATGGAAGCACCCTCTGCATTCGGCACTCTCGAACGTGATCGTATTACTTTATCTGCAACGGCTAATGAAATTATCTTGAATCACGCCGTTGCTGAAGGTACATATGTGAAAAAAGGCGATTTGTTATTAAGCCTCGATTCGACTCTGGAATCAGAACGCGTCAAACAAATGCAAGCTGAGCGAAGCCGATTAGAAGCTTCGTTGAACTTTTATAAAAATGGTTCGCGTCAGGAACAGATAGCCAGCGCCAAAGCGCGTGTACAACAAGCTAAAATAAAATTGGATAATACACAGCGGGAGCTACAGCGTCGCGAGTCATTACGAAAACAGTCATTGATTTCAGACGCAGAACTGGATCAAGCCAAATTACAATTCGACCTGGCCAAAGCACAATTGGATGATAGTCAACAGCAATTTCATGAATTGCAAACCGGAAATCGTGAAGAAATTATTCAACAAGCCGAAGCCGCATTAAAAAATGCAGAAGCTTTATTGGCACAAGAGCAAAAAAAGCTGGATGATTTGCAAATCAAAGCAACCCGTGACGGTGTACTGGAGGATTTCCCTTATGAGATTGGCGAACGTGTTCCCCTGGGAGCAGTAGTGGCAATTATTGCAGCTGATAGCATTCCTTTTGCACGTTTATCTTTACCGGAAACATCCCTGGCAAAATATAAAGTCAACGACACTGTTGATATCTATATCGATGGTATCGAAAAACCTTTTGCCGGAAAAATTCGCTTCATTAGTCCCCGCCCTTTTTTTACGCCTTACTTTTCACTACATCAATCTGAACGCACACGATTAATGTATAAAATGGAAGCCAACTTGCAAGATGCAACCCAATTACCAACCGGGATTCCTCTGCACATGGAGCTGAAATGACAGAATGGGTAATTGAAGCAGAGGGCATGTCACGACAATTTGGTGATTATTTTGCTGTTAATAATGTTGACCTCAAAGTTCCCAAAGGTTGCATTTATGGATTTCTTGGCCCAAATGGTTGCGGCAAATCAACATCGATTCGCATGCTCACCGGTTTACTCACACCCACCAAGGGAAAAATAAAAGTATTAAATTGCGATCTACCACAAGATGCAGAAAAGCTTCGCAATCAAATTGGCTACATGACGCAAAAATTTTCACTCTATGAAAATCTGTCACTTCTTGAAAATCTACAGTTTGTAGCAAAAATTTATAGCCTTGAAAAACATTACGCCAGACAGCGCATTGATGAACTTTTGTCACTCTATCATTTAACCGATAAGAAAAAAGTCATGGCAGGCGCACTCAGTGGTGGTCAAAAACAACGGCTGGCTCTGGCAGCTGCTACATTACACAAACCTTCATTATTATTTTTGGATGAACCCACATCGGCTGTTGATCCTGAAAATCGCCGCGAATTTTGGGAAAGATTATTTGATTTAAGTGATGCAGGCACCAGCATTTTGGTATCAACTCACTATATGGATGAAGCCGAACGCTGCCATCGAATTGCTATTTTAGAGACCGGCGAAAAACGTGCGGATGGCAGCCCGGATGAATTAATGCAACAGATGCATGCCGATGTTGTTGAAATCGATGGCCAGGATTTGCGGAATGTAAAACGCATTTTATTACAACAGCCAAATATTCTTTCAGCCGCACAAATTGGTTTGCGCTTGCGCGTTCTGATTAAAAAAGACAGCTTATCGCAATTGGAATCCGTTAAAACATCACAACAATTGCAAATTAATTACGCACTGGTAAGACCGAGCCTTGAAGATGTATTTGTTGCCAATACAGGAGCCGTTTATGCTCAGCATCACTAGAATTGGCGCTATCGTTTTTAAAGAATTAAAACAATTATCGCGCGACCGAATTACTTTTGGCATGATTGTGATGATCCCTTTGGTACAACTTATTTTATTTGGTTATGCAATCAATACCGATGTGCGCCATGTACCTGCCGGATTAGTGGATGACAGCCACAGCAGTTTGGCAAGACAATTGGTGCAAGATCTTGAAGCTTCACAAGTTGTCGAATTTCAATATTATTTTTCTTCACTGACCGAAGCAGAAGCGGCAATCACACAAGGGAAAGTCAGTGCTGTTTTATATTTACCGGATGATTTTAATCGCAGAGTTATTGAAAAAGAACGCGACCCAACTGCAAGGCCCGTTGCACAATGGATCACTGATGCATCTGACCCTATGCTAACCAATGCCATCAAAGGCTTGCGACAAATGCCGATTAGTATTCGCGGTGTTCCTGTCAGTGTTGTTCCCACTTCGGTTTATGAAGTCGTCAGTTATTTTAATCCCGAACAACGCAGTGCAGTGAATATAGTCCCGGGATTGATTGCGATTATTCTGACCATGACCATGATTTTATTTACATCTGCTGCCATTGTACGTGAACGTGAACAGGGCAATATGGAATTTTTAATTACAACACCAGTAAGACCACTTGAATTGATGTTAGGAAAAATATTGCCTTATATCTTTATCGGTTTTTTCCAAATGGGGATTATTTTATCTCTGGGTCATGCGTTTTTTGCGGTACCTTTACCAAAAGACATTACATCATTATTCGTCGTTACTTTATGTTTTATTCTCGCCAGCCTTGCTTTAGGCTTATTAATTTCCACCAAAGCCAAAACACAATTACAGGCCATGCAAATGACAGTATTTATTTTATTGCCATCCATTTTATTATCCGGATTTATTTTTCCTTACGCTGCCATGCCAAAGCCTGCACAATGGATTGCCGAAGCATTACCGGCCACACACTTTGTACGCATGATTCGCGGCGTAGTCTTGCGCGATGCGCACTGGACTGATCTGGGTGGTGATATTTTCTGCTTATTGTTATTTGCCATTCTGGGCATATTGATTGCCACATTAAACTTTAAAAAGCGATTGGATTAATGACATAAAAAAGGCAGCCAGCGCTGCCTTTCTTGACTTAATATTATTTGAGACCTTTGCACAAATTCATTGTTTAATTTTACTTCGTGCAAAAATCTCTATTTAACTTATTCGCCTATCAATTGCACCGCATCAATTTCATTCCATCCATCAACTGCGTTGGTTGCCAAAGTAATTTTTACTTTTTGGGTTTTATATTGAGTTTTCTCCACCGCAACATTTAACCAGGCAATTTCGTTGTCTGGATAGCTGGTCATATCAGGACCTTGCCAAACATTATGTGCAGTACCTGATTCATCAAATAATTCTACTTTAATAATGGCACCCGGATTAAATGTTTGGCGTATACGAATTTCTGTGGCATTAACAGGTTTGGCGTAATCCAATTCAATCCATTCAATTCCCGCATCTGCTTCTTTTGTCGCCCATGAACTGGAATCATCTGCATGGCGATCAACATTGGGAACACCGGTTGCTTGCATCGGATGATAACTGGCTTGAGGATTATCCAAATTACCGGCATAGGTTGTACTGGCTTTTGCATTCACTGCCCACTGACCCTTGGGATCATTTTTAATTTCATCTTCTTTCAAGGCAAATTCCATGGCTTTGCGTTTTTTGGCCACTTCCGGATCTTCAACAACTGCCTCCACTTGAGGTTGGGAACTGACAGCTTCTGCAACAGTTGATGCGACCTGTGCAGTGTTATTGGTGGTCTCTTCAGCAGGAGCTTCATTTTTTTTACTGCAAGCAGTAATGCACAGACCGGATAAGAGAATAACAGGCAAAAAATGACGATTTAACATAGTGAACTCCTTTGTTGATTGAGGGGTTTAATTTACCATGAGCGGCGAAAACGTCCGCATTATTGCAAATAATTTGAGATTATCATGTTAAAAGTTGCACTCTGTTCTTATGGCATGTCAGGCAAAGTATTTCATGCGCCATTAATTACCGCTGAACCCGGTATGCAACTGCACAGTATTTTGCAGCGCAATAGTGAATCAGCGCTGAATGATTATCCTCAAGCCTCTATTGTAAAAAGTTTCGATGACATTTTACAGAATCCACATATTGATGTGGTTGTAGTCAATACCCCCAATGAGTTTCATTACTCTATGGCAAAGGCTGCATTGAAAGCGGGCAAGCATGTGGTATTGGAAAAACCTTTTGTGATTAATTTACAAGAAGGCAAAGAATTAATGTCGCTCGCCAACCAACAACAAAAATGTCTCGCTGTTTTCCATAATAAACGTTTGGAAACCGATCATCTAACTGTTGCAAAAATTATTCAATCACAACAACTGGGAAGAATTATTGAAGTCGAATGGCATTATGATCGCTATAGAAACACAGTCACACACAAACGCTGGAAAGAAGATAATTTACCTGGTGCAGGAACCTGGTTTGATTTGGGCGTACACATGGTAGATTCTGTTTTGTGTTTATTCGGCTGCCCACTAGCCGTGCAAGCCGATATGCGTAGCTTGCGTCGGCCTGATGGCTCCACTGATTATTTTAATGTGTGTTTACATTACGCCGATATGCGTGTGCTGTTGCGATCCAATACGTTTGTGAGCGCCAAAGGTGCAACTGTCAGCTTGCATGGTGATAAAGGATCTTTCCTTAAGTTTGGTCAGGATGTGCAGGAACAACAAATGATGAAGGGTGTTTTACCGGGCCATCCACAATGGGCAAAACATGCTGACGACAACTGTGGTTTATTGCATTTACAAACAGCACAGGGCGTGGAAACAGAGCGAATTGAAAGTGTCACAGGTTGTTACGAAAACTTTTATCGCAATATTGTCCGTCATATTTCCGGTCAAGAACCATTGCGTTTCACAGCACAACAGGCATTATTAGCAGTTGAAGTTCTGCTGGCAGCAGAAGAAAGTCATAAAACCCAAAGAACCGTTTCTTTTTAATTGCATTTTTTAATTGTTCTTTTTTGATTATCAGGAATTTACCGTGGCTCAAACTCACGATTACGTAAAATGGTTTCGTCACTCAACGCCTTATATTAATCGACACAGTGACAAAACCTTTGTGGTGATGCTTCCCGGCGAAGCCATCACTCATGCCAATTTCCATAACATAGTGCATGACATTGCATTGCTCTGCAGTCTCGATGTCAAACTAGTGTTGGTGCATGGTGCACGACCACAAATTGATGAACGATTGCAATTGGCTGACACTTACAGTCATTTTCATAAAAGAATGCGCATCACTGATAGCGAAAGTTTGCCTTTGGTTATTGAAGCTATTGGTACTGCACGCACAACGCTTGAAGCTGCACTTTCTACAGGCTTGCCCAATTCCCCCATGCATGATGCTGATATGCAAGTCATCAGTGGCAACTTTGTCGTCGCCATGCCTTATGGCGTTATCGATGGAATTGATTTTCAACACACCGGCAAAGTGCGAAAGGTCAACACCCAATCGTTGAAAAGCGTATTGGATACTGGTGCTGTCGTACTGGTTTCACCAATTGGTTATTCACCGACAGGTGAAATTTTTAATTTATCGTTTAGCGAAGTCGCCACTCACATCGCCAGTGCATTAAAAGCTGACAAATTGCTGGCCTTTATTGAAGGTGATGGCATAAAAGATTCTGACGGTAATTTAATCCGTCAATTATCAATTAGTGAATGCAAAGATTATCTCGCCAGTCATGGCGAAAAAATGCAACACGATGAACAACAAGCATTAAGCGCTTGTTATCTCAGTTGTTTACAAGGTGTGCAACGCGCACAATTAATGAGTTACACCACCGACGGCGCGCTTCTCACCGAACTTTTTACACGAGATGGATTAGGTACGCTGGTTTATTCCGGTTATTACGAACAATTGCGCAAAGCAAAAATTGAAGATGTCGCTGGTATTCTGGATTTAATTCGCCCATTGGAAGAAGCCGGCATTTTGGTGAGACGATCACGCGAATTACTGGAAACAGAAATTCAAAATTTTCACGTCATGGAAAAAGATGGCAGCATAGTCGCTTGCGCCGCACTCTACCCCTATGGCGACATGGGCGAATTGTCTTGCGTCGCCACACACCCTGATTATCGCAACGGCGGCAGAGCATCCGCTTTACTACAACAAATGGAAGAACATGCCCGCAAAAACGGCATTCACAAATTATTTCTACTCACCACCCAAACCGCTCACTGGTTTATCGAACAAGGTTTTGCAGAAGGCAAAATCGAAGACTTACCGATTGGCAAACAAGAACTTTATAACTATCAGAGGAAGTCGAAGATTTTTGTGAAGAACATTTAGCAATACTCCTTTTATTTATTAATCAGAGCATCAGATGGAATCAAGCAACTACGAAACACCGAAAGCAAACCTTATTCAAACAACCGACACGCCTAATAATTTTGGATTCAAGAAAACCAGAATTATGAATGGTGTAGCTGGCCTATTATTTTTAATAGGAACTGTAGTGGTATTTTTTCAAAAAAATGGATCAGCTGAACCGAGAATATTAATTATTGGATTGGTTTTTTATGGAATTATGATAGCAACAGCTATTAGCTCTATGTTCGCTTTGGCTCAAAGCGCTTGGTCAGCAACCAGGCTTGTTGCAACGATCCTTAATTGGCTTTGTATCGTTTTGTACATCATTTCAATTCTGGGATCAGTCATTATGTATTCGCAATCTGCCAAAATGATTCCTATCGTGCCGTTAATCATGGCTATATTTATGTTTGTTGTGCCACAAGTGATTAATCTTAGAGCCTTGAGAAGAATTAAATTGCAACTTAAATCGTGAAACTATCGTCTACAGACGCAGGCTGGGGCTGGATTTAGCTCAGAGCATTAAATGAAAATTATCGATCTACGCACTGCACCTCATCACATTTCAACATTGGCGCAATGGCACCATGATGAATGGTCTTATTTGAATCCAGGCAGCAGTGTTGAAAAACGTATTGAGAAAATGCGAACTTATCTGGGTGAAAATTTAATTCCCACCATGTTGATTGCAGTTGAAGGTAATGATGTTTTGGGATCGGCCGCTTTGATTGCGTCTGATATGGATACCAAGCCTGAATTATCACCCTGGCTGGCCAATGTTTATGTAAGAGCTGATAAACGCGGATTGGGCGTTGGTGCCAAATTGGTAAAATCGGTTATGGATTTGGCCAAACAAAATCAGCTACCTCGAATTTATTTATTCACGCCGGATCAGGAAAATTTTTACGCAAAAATGGGATGGCAAACACTTTCAAAAGAAAATTATCGAAATTCACTTGTTACCATTATGCAATTGGATTTTTAGGAAAAGATTATGGCTAATCCAGTGGGCTGGTTTGAAATTTATGTTGATGATATGCAACGCGCAAAAAAATTTTACGAAGGTGTTTTCCAAAATCGACTGATGCGATTGGATTCTTCCGGTATTGAGATGTGGGGCTTTCCACTGAATAAGATGCACCCAGGCACCTCCGGCAGCCTTGTTCATATACCCGGGTTCCCTGCTGGCAGAAACAGCACTATCGTTTATTTTAGTTGCAAGGATTGTTCGACAGAAGAAAAACGAATTGTGGAATTTGGCGGTCGCATTGAAAAAACCAAATTCTCAATTGGGCAATATGGCTTCATCACACTGGCATATGACACTGAAGGGAATATGATTGGGTTGCATTCTTTACAATAATCGAAATTACTATTTTTTTCAGGAGACAATAATGGATCAATTTCACCATGCTGCTGACGCCGCTATTAATACTGAATTGCAAAAATCATCGCAGGATAATTCCCGTAAATCAGAAAATCTGGAATCTCGCATTGATTTATTGGAGAAAAAATATTACAAACTATCTGAAGCCACTGAAGCCATGTGGCAAATATTGCAAAACAAACTTGCTCTTGATGATGACTCACTCAGAAAAGAGATAGCCTTAACTATCGAGAAAAAAGCCACGCGTAAAACACCCAAAGCGCAATGCCATAAATGCCAACAAACCAGCCCCATTACAACTGGTAAATGTATTTATTGCGGAACAGCCTTTACCAATTTACTACCGCGAGACCCATTTGATTTTTAAAAGCTACACCCAATTTTCCATGCGCAAACCGGTCACTCTTTCAAACTCTCTCAAATTATTGGTTACTAAAATTAATCCTTCGCTGCGTGCATGCCCGGCAATATGCAAATCATTTACGCCAATCATTTTTCCTGCTTGCTCTAACTCAGCACGAATGTTGCCGTAATGCGCGGCGGCTTTTGTATCATAATCCAACACGACAAGACGTGATGTAAAATCTTCCACCAACCGTAAATTTTTTTCGGTTTGCTCGCTTTTTTCTGCACCATGAATTAATTCAGCAAGAGTAATGGAGCTAATCGCAAGCTGCCCCGAATGACGATTAAAGGTTTCCAATGCACTGACCGGCTTGCGTTTGATTACATAAATTACAATATTAGTATCCAACAAATATTTCAGCACTACACTGATCTCCTGAATTAAAAATCTTCCCTTTTTGATTGTTCTTGTGAAGCACGCTCTGTCATAAAATCATCAGAAACCTGATCGTCAGACAAGAAAAAACTGTCCCAGGTTTTATTGATTGGCGACAAAATTCGATCCTCCCCCACTACACGTACCAAGACTTTTTTTACGCCTTCCGGAAAACGGGAATCGGCAGGCAATCGAACCGATTGGGTGCGGTTATTGATGAACACTGAACCTACAGACATGGCAACCTCCAACTATATACATCAGGTATACAGCATCTTAGCCAAGCTCATCAGGTTAGCCAAGCACTTGTTAACTTCTGCTACCATGAGCGTCTTTCCCTGCACCAATAGAATTCGAGGTTTTTATGCCGGTTTATCGTTCCAAAACCACCACATCTGGCCGCAATATGGCGGGCGCACGCGCTTTGTGGCGCGCCACGGGTATGAAAGATGAGGATTTCCAGAAGCCGATTATTGCGATAGCCAATTCCTTTACCCAATTTGTTCCGGGTCATGTGCATTTGAAAGATTTGGGACAATTGGTTGCGCGTGAAATTGAGAAAGTCGGTGGTGTCGCCAAAGAATTCAATACTATTGCGGTGGATGACGGTATTGCGATGGGACATGATGGCATGCTTTACAGCTTACCTTCACGCGACATCATTGCGGATTCAGTCGAATATATGGTGAATGCACACTGTGCCGATGCCATAGTTTGTATTTCCAACTGCGACAAAATCACCCCCGGTATGTTGATGGCGGCGATGCGTTTGAATATCCCGGTGATTTTTGTTTCCGGCGGGCCGATGGAAGCCGGTAAAACACGTTTGGCTGATCACAAACTCGACCTCGTGGATGCGATTGTTATCGGTACTGATAAAAATGCATCAGATGAAAAAGTAGAGGCTTACGAACGCTCTGCTTGCCCGACTTGCGGTTCTTGTTCGGGAATGTTTACTGCAAACTCGATGAACTGTTTGACTGAAGCATTGGGTTTATCTTTACCCGGTAACGGTTCTTTGTTGGCAACACACGCGGATCGCGAACAATTATTTTTGGAAGCAGGTCGTCGCATTGTTGAAATCACCAAACGTTATTACGAACAAGATGACGAATCAGTTTTGCCACGTTCAATCGCCAGTTTTAAGGCATTTGAAAATGCCATGGCATTGGATATTGCGATGGGTGGTTCCACCAATACCATTTTGCATTTGTTAGCAGCCGCTCAGGAAGGTGAAGTGCCTTTCACTATGTTTGATGTGGATCGCATGAGCCGCAAAGTGCCACAACTTTGTAAGGTCGCGCCCAACACACAAAAATATCATATGGAAGATGTGCATCGCGCTGGCGGTGTGATGAGTATTCTGGCTGAATTAAATCGCGGTGGTTTGTTGCACAACGACATTCCCACTGTGCACAGCAAAACATTTCAAGAAGCTTTGGATAAGTGGGACATTACTGTCACCTCATCAGAAGCTGTTGCCACATTTTATAAAGCTGGCCCTGCGGGAATTCCAACACAAGTTGCATTCAGTCAAGCAACTCGCTGGCCGTCGCTCGATGCAGATCGTGTTGAAGGTTGTATTCGTTCTGTCAAACACGCTTATTCGAAAGAAGGCGGGCTCGCTGTACTCAAAGGCAATATCGCCATTGATGGTTGCGTAGTAAAAACATCCGGCGTTGATGAATCCATTTGGGTATTTGAAGGCCCGGCTTATGTTGTTGAAAGTCAGGATCAAGCCGTAAAAGATATTCTCGACGGAAAAGTAAAAGCGGGCGATGTGGTTGTAATCCGTTACGAAGGCCCACGCGGCGGCCCCGGCATGCAAGAAATGTTGTACCCAACCAGTTATTTAAAATCACAAGGTCTTGGAAAAGAATGTGCTTTGTTAACTGATGGTCGTTTTTCCGGTGGCACATCCGGTTTAAGTATTGGCCACGTTTCACCTGAAGCAGCCGCAGGCGGTGCAATTGGTTTCGTCGAAACCGGCGATATTATTCACATCGATATTCCGAACAGAAGCATCAATGTAAAACTCACCGATGCCGAATTGGATGCGCGCCGCAAAGCGATGGAAGCAAAAGGTTCCAAAGCCTGGAAACCAACAGAAATTCGTCCACGCAAAGTCACTGCATCGTTAAAAGCTTATGCAATGTTGGCGATGAGTGCGGACAAAGGTGCAGTGCGGGATTTAAGCAAGCTGGATTGATTTTGTCTCGTCACCAATAATTCCAATTAATAAATGCCAATCAATTATTCCTCTCCTTCGGGAGAGGCAATCCACAGGAGTGAATATGCTGGTTCCAGAATTTTGGGCAGAATCAAAACAAAAATTTGAACACAATGGCCGAAAAGCAACCATAAGGCGTTATGGTTGGTCCAATACCAGTCAGCAAGATGCAGAAAATCATGCAATAGAGAGAGTCACTGCAGCCTTCGAAAAATTTAAAAAAAATGAGAAAATTAAACGACTGGAAACCAAATTAGCTTACGATGCGGATGACGGCGTTCCAATACGTGAAGAAATTATTACAAAAATTAATGATGAAATTATCACACGCAATTCCTATGGCGCACTTTGCCTAAATACGCCAAACGTTTTATTTGGTGATATTGATTTTCCGGAAATTAACAACGATAAAAGTGGAATGATATTTTTAGCCTTGCTAGTTATTTCATGCATTCTGGTATTCGTAGCAGGCATGTCAAAACTGGTTTTTGTTTCACTATTTTTAACACCTGTTTTTTCCAACATCTACAAACGGTTTATTTTCAAAAAGCCTGACTACGAAACTGAACATCTGGAATTGATAAAATCGATTGTTGCCAAGCATCCGGATTGGCGCATAAGAGTTTATCGAACACCGAATGGTTATCGCATTCTCGCATTGCATCAGCTGTTTGATCCGAAATCAGAAGAAGCAAAAAAATTTAACGAACAATTCAAAACAGATCCTCTTTACCGAACCCTATGCGTCAACCAAAATTGTTTTCGTGCTCGAATAAGCCCCAAACCCTGGCGCATCGGGATTTCACAAAATTTAAAACCCAGACCGGGAGTTTGGCCAATCGCGAATGAAAATATGCCCTTTCGGATTGAGTGGGTGAAGCGTTACGAAACCAAAGCGAAGGACTTCGCTTCTTGTAAATTTTTAATGGAATTGGGATCAGGGGAAGTCCACGAAAAAGCATTTTCTGTCCAGAAAATACATGACGAGTACTGCAAAGCGACATCTGACCTGCCTATAGCTTGACACCACCACACAACTATTTTCAATTTCATAACGTATAAGCCATATTGAAGTTGAATATAGGGGTGTGAGGCTTAACCATGAAAGTTATCATTCTGTGCGCGGCTATTGCCAGCCTTGGCTTCTGGCTAACTGCCTGCTCAAGTGTTTCCCTGTCTGATTATGGTAAAAACACACCACAGTTTAAACCCGAAGAATTTTTTAATGGCCGACTGACAGCACATGGAGTGGTGAAAAATCGCAGTGGTAAAGTGACTCGCTATTTTGTTGCGGACATCAAGGGCCATTGGGAAAATGGCAAGGGCGAATTAAAAGAAGAATTTCTATTTAGTGATGGCGAAATCCAGCATCGAACCTGGATTATGACACTGGATGAAAATAACAAATTAACTGCAACCGCGAATGATGTAGTGGGTAAAGCACAGGGAAATTATATTGGCAACGCATTACATCTTGAGTATCAACTTAAGGTTAAATACAAAGACAATAACCTGCTGTTAAAGGTAAAAGATTGGATGTGGCTGATTGATAAAAACACCTTGCTAAATGAATCCATCCTGACCAAATGGGGTATAAAGGTTGGCAGCGTGCAACTCTGTATCAAACGTTTGGATTAATCCCACAAGTTATCAAGATTTATTTTTAAATCCCTGGGAGAACAAAGCCATCTGACGAATTTTTTCTCCCGCTTTGGTATTGGCCACCACTTCTCTGGCGAGGCTCACACCATGCCGCAAACTGTCTGCCACGCCACTCACATAAATTGCAGCACCCGCATTTAAAATAATAATGTCAGCGGCTTTTTCGGCGTAGTGCCCCCGACGATTACCCAATGCATCCTGAATCAACAAGAGCGATTCATTTGCAGACTCCTGCAATAAACCAGTAAGACTTTTGGCCTGAACACCGAAATCATCCGGAATAATGGAATAGTCCGTTATTTTCCCTCTGTTCAATTCAACAACTTTGGTTTCTGTTGCCAGACTAATCGCATCCAGGCCATCAACGCCGTTAACCACCATCAATCTTTCCGCACCCAGCGCGAGAAATAATTCAGCGACCGGCCGGAGTAAAGCAGCATCCTTAACCCCAATCAGATAGCGTTTTGCCTGAAAAGGAACAGCCACGAGATTTAACACATCCACCAGGGTTGGAACATCGATTTGCTCCAGCGCTTCAAAAGAGTCCGCGGGTAAACCATAACCCGAAGCACCGAGGGTAAAACCCACACCGATATTATCTATGCACTCCTGAATCTGTTCCGGTGTTAATACAGATCGAATACCTGCAGCCTCCAACAACCGGGAACCGATACGGCGACTTGCACCTATACGACCATCATGTAACACCAATCTGCAACCTGTAGCAGCTGCGGCAAAAGCACTGGCAATAGCAACATCAAATACACCCAGCAGATCATTCCCGGTTCTGCTGATAGCCACAAACTGTTCCGGCCCATAAGTTCTCGGATCAATGTGTTGCCGCACAGCGAGGGCAGCTCCCATCAGTTCTTCAGCTGTTTCACGATTCATTCCCAAAGCCACGAAAAACACCGCAACCTGTGCCGGTGAATATTTCCCTGCGAGCATTTCACTGACAACCAACTGCACATCTTCACGTGCAAGGTGCTTTCCCTGAGTCAAGCTGATAAGAATATTTTTGTAACTCATTAGCCAAGCCTTTTTTATTTACAGGAACTATTGATTAGCGTGATTGAGGCCATTCTAACAGACTCCGGATGAAGTCCATCTGCAACACAATTAGCCTTATGACAAAAAACTCACGCAAAAATTATATGAGCAAATGGAAACTTACGGCATAACCGATTAGACTGTGCGCCAAGTTGCAACATAGCAACATATGTACAAGGGTAACCCCACAGCGTCAGGCAAACCTCGGTCAATCATTCTGGTCATTCTCTTTCAGCTGTGTAATATCACCGACTGACAGAATAATTGAGGATTTGCATTCATGAGTTTTATCCACGACGATTTTTTGCTCGATACACCTCAAGCCAAGGTGTTGTTTCACGAGTACGCCAAAGACATGCCTATCATTGACTACCACTGTCACCTCCCTCCGGAGCAAGTAGGCGCAAACAAACAATTCCGCAATCTATATGAAGTCTGGCTGGCCGGTGACCATTACAAATGGCGGGCCATGCGCTCAAACGGTGTTGATGAACGCTACTGTACTGGTGACGCTGGCGACTGGGAAAAGTTTGAACAATGGTGTGCCACTGTTCCCTATACATTACGCAATCCCTTATACCACTGGACACATCTGGAACTGCGAAAACCTTTCGGCATCACAGATCGCTTATTGGACTCCGGTACTGCCAAACGCACCTGGGATGAATGTAATGCATTATTGTCCACCCCCGAATTCTCTGCGCGCGGCTTAATGACACAAGCCAAAGTCAAACTGGTTTGTACAACAGATGACCCGATACATGATTTGGCCCATCACAAAACCACAGCCGCTGATAAATCATTCAAAACTGCGATGTTACCTACCTGGCGCCCTGACCGTGCCATGGCAGTGGAAAATGCAGAATCCTACAACAAATATATAGATCGTTTGGCAGCTGTTGCCGATGTCGATATCAAAACTTTTGATGATCTGATGAAAGCATTGAACATTCGCCACGACTATTTCCATGCAAATGGATGCCGCCTGTCCGACCACGGACTGGAAACTGTTTACGCCGCCGACTACACGGATGCTGAAATCAAACAAATCTTCCTGAAAATCCGTAGCAACAAAGATCTGGATGCAATTGAAATCGAGAAATTTCAATCGGCCATGATGGTGGAATTTGCACTACAGGATCACGCCAAAGGTTGGGTGCAACAATTTCACATAGGGGCGATCCGCAATAACAACCCTCGACTCTATCGCACACTTGGTCCAGACACAGGTTTTGATTCCATTGGTGACCACAACTACGCAAAACCACTGGCAAAATTTTTGGGTCGTCTTGATGATCAGAACAAATTGGCCAAGACCATACTTTACAACCTGAACCCACGTGACAATGAAGTTCTGGGTACCATGATCGGTAATTTCCAGGATGGTTCATCTGCTGGCAAGATCCAGTTCGGCAGTGGTTGGTGGTTCCTCGATCAAATGGAGGGCATGACCCGTCAAATTGAAGCCCTGAGTCAATTAGGTCTTTTGAGCCGCTTTGTGGGTATGCTGACTGACAGTCGCAGCTTCCTGAGCTATTCACGACATGAATATTTCCGCAGAATTTTGTGCGGAATTTTTGGCCGTGACATGGCAAAAGGCTTGGTACCCAACGACACAAAAATGGTCGGCAAAATGATTCAGGACATCTGTTTCAACAATGCCAAAGCCTATTTTCCTTTTGTAGTACCTGATTAATCAGCAAAATCTCTGATCTTCTACCTTGTTGAACAAGGTAGAAGATCAGAGATTTATTTTTTGTTGACGTCATTAATGAAATTAAATGAAAACTATAAAGAAGTGAATAATATGAACCATTCAACACAAAACGCTGTGGGAAATTATCGCTGGACAATATGTGGATTGTTATTTTTTGCCACAACAGTCAACTATCTTGATCGCCAGGTACTCAGCCTGTTATCACCCGAGCTGATGCAACTTTATGCATGGAACAATAACGACTACGGCAACATTACTTCGTTGTTTACTTTTGTATACGCCGTCTCCATGGTGTTTGCAGGTAGATTCATCGATAAATTCGGCACCAAAAATGGATATATATGGGCAATTGCGATCTGGTCTTTTGGCGCCGCCATCCATGCATTCGCTTATGACATGGGCGCTGCTTTCTACACAGTATTGAGCTGGATTGGGCTGGCCGACATCAATCAGGAAAATGGCACAGTCAATGGAGCCGCCGCCATCACTGCCTACTCAGTTGCAGGCTTTATGATTGCACGTGCAGTTCTGGCTTTTGGTGAAGCAGGTAACTTCCCTGCGGCGATCAAAGCCACCGCTGAATATTTCCCGAAAAAAGAACGCTCTTTTGCCACAGGTATTTTCAATTCGGGTGCCAATGTGGGCGCAATTCTGGCCCCTCTGACAGTACCCGTAATCGGTGTTATGTGGGGATGGGAATGGGCCTTTATTGCCGTAGGTATCATTGGTTTTGCATGGATAGGTTTCTGGTGGGTATGGTATGACAAACCCAGTGAGCAAAAGCGCCTGAAACCATCGGAGTTGGCTTATATCAACTCTGATGTCGATGCTGCCGAGAATACCGGGGATGAAGTAAAGACTTCGTGGGGAACACTGCTGGGTTACCGACAAACCTGGGCATTCGCATTCGGAAAATTCATGACTGATGGCGTCTGGTGGTTTTTCCTGTTTTGGTTACCCATTTATCTCAGCGCTCAATACGGTATGCAAAAAACAGAAATTGCATTACCTATCGCACTGATTTACACACTCACCATGATAGGCAGTATTGGTGGTGGTGCATTTCCGGCCTACTTTATTAAAAGGGGTATGGATGCTTTCAACGCACGTCGTACAGCTATGCTCGTTATTGCGCTTTTCCCGTTGGTTGTTCTTCTGGCCCAGCCGCTCGGTCACATTTCTTTCTGGATCCCTGTTTTACTGATTGCTGTTGGCGCTTCAGCTCACCAAGCTTGGTCAGCCAATATTTTTACAACCGTCTCTGATATGTTTCCCAAGAAAGCGGTAGGTTCTGTTGTCGGAATCGGTGGTTTTGCAGGTGGCATGGGTGGCGTGTTGTTAAACAAGTTGGGTGGCGTTTTATTCGATCACTTCGAAAAAGCAGGCAATATTTCCATGGGTTACACCATTATGTTTGCCATATGTGCTGTTGCCTACCTGATTGCCTGGTTTGTCATGCGTATGCTGGTGCCCAAATACAAACCCATCACTGACCTGTAATCACACAGCTCACCCTAAAAAAATGCCGCCATGAGCGGCATTTTTTATTTCATTCCCATACTCAATTTCTCATCTAAACTTGGTTAATCCAATGTTTGATCAGGGTTAAGTTGCATATGAAATCAATTCTGGCTGCTATTTTTTCTTTAGCTCTGGCAGGAAACCTGCTGGCGATGGATGTACTGACTACCAAACCAGAATCTGCGACTGATATACGCTATGAGCATGCCGAACTTGTCCTGAAACACCTGTTGAAAATTACCGAAAGCCAATACGGAGCAGCACAACTCAAACACGCAACCGATGTCATGTCACGTGACAGAGCCTTAACCGAATTGATCAAAGGCGACAATATTCATATTGCAGCGGAAACTGCAAAAGCCGAATGGGTTAGCAGCCTGATTCCTATCTATATTCCGGTCAACAAAGGCATTACCGGCTACAGAATTTTCCTGATATCAAAAGACAGTCAGCCCGCTTTATCCAAAATTACCAGCATTGAAGAATTGAAAAAAATAAAGACAGGGTCAGGCACACAATGGTCAACCACCAAGGTAATGCGCACAGCCGGTTTTGATGTAGTGGCAACAACAAAACTGGAAGGACTTTTCTGGATGCTCATGGGTGATAGATTTCAGACCTTTGCCAGAGGAATTAATGAAGCACCATCGGAATTGGCCTCACATCAACACCTATTTCCCGATATGAGAATTGAGGAAACTCTGGCACTTTATATTCCATTACCCACTTTCTTTTTTGTCTCGCCACAACACCCCAAACTGGCGGAAAGAATAAAAACCGGTCTGGAAATGATGCTTGCCGATGGTTCTTTTGATGAAATTTTTTATGATTATCATTTAAAGATGATTGAAGAAGCCAAACTGCAAAATCGCAAAATTTTTCCAGTCGCCAACGAGACACTTCCAAAAGAAGTGCCTCTGGATGTAGCACATTACTGGTACAAACCCGGCGATGAAGTGGAATACAAAAAACGCAAAGCTGGCAAAAGCGAATAAGAAAATTATTCGCTTTGCTCAGGATATTGTTTTTTCCAAAAAGCGTACTTCGCCAGAATTTGATTGGGTGCCGTGGTGTACCAGGCATATCCCTGCAGCCTTTCTTCAGATACTTTTGTCAGATCGTAATGAATGGAATTATCGCGATCACCAAATATGGGCTTATTGGTTCCTATTTCATAAAAACGTGACCACAAGGGTGGAGCTTTGGGATTACTCACCAATTGTTTGGCACCTCGGGTCCAGGTTTTACCTGATATCTTGGTTTTTTCGTACCATTTTGCGGCCTGATGTACAGACTTGACGACTTCGGCAGACGGACTATCAAGATCCATTAAAAAATCCACAATAAACACACTTTCCGAGCTGGTCAGCGCAGGCATTTCATAAGCACGTGCTTTTGCAGGTGCAAGCGTGCTGGCATCATGTTGTGCACCCCAAACAGTCAACTGGCCATCAACCACTACCTGTGTTTTAAGCACACAATCAATCGCCAGACTCAAGCTTTTTTTAGCCGCGTTACGCTGTTTGGAAGTCACAAATGAATATTCATTTCTGGCGAGTACAACCGAGTTGAGTATCACCATCAGGTCACGCATCAGGGCATCGTTGTAGGTAATGTGATCATGATAACCGCCGCGCAGCGGGAAACTTTGAGGCCAACCACCATTGGGATATTGCGCCTGAATAATAAAACCCAAGCCACGATCAAATGCAGCACGATAGGATTTATCACCCGATAAGGAATAAGCGCGAGCCAGTAACTTCATCTGTGTACTGGTTGCACCGTTATCAAAAGTGGGAATGTATTCTTCCTCTACACCAAACGACTGTCCGGGCTGACGAGGTTGCTTTGCCATATCGGTACGTTTGGACCAACCACCGGACGGTGTTTGGAAAGAAAGTATCACCGACATAACCCGCTTGCCTTCTTCACTCAAAAACCAATCCGATGGCTGGATAATTTCAAAACCAAACTCTTTTGTGGCTTCAGGGAGATTGGGTTTATCCAGTTTGAGACTCTCCAATTCTTTTTCCAAAAACTCCTGATCTTTTTTTAAAATTTTTGCCGACGCTTCATAATACTTTTCCCATTCGGGTGTATTGGCTGAAGCCGATAACGAAAATAGAAGCAAAAAAACAATACTTAACACTCTTCTGAATATACACATACCGAATACCGAATTTTTTGTAATGATCAGAATTGTATAGCGTTTTTTGTATTTTAATTCAAATAACTTTGTATATCTTTTAATTGCGGGTGTTTGTTTATCAATTCAATCAGTATCTTAGCCATAGCCTGCGCACCTGCAGCCTGAAAGTGGGTGCCATCGGGAACTTGCTGACTACCCGCCATATTGTTTGCATAAAATGGATTGATGGCAGGATCTATCACCAACCAATAATTTTTCCATCCGGGCTCTCCTGCTTGATTGGCGAAATCGATACTCGCCAATTCCAGATCAATCAAAGGAACATGATTTTTCAACGCGGTATTTTTTATAGTCGCGCTGTAATCACCAATAAATAAAAATTCACTGCCGGATTTTTGCCGTGTGAAATGACTGTGAACGACTGGCGCTTGTTGCAAACCTTCAGAGTTTTTAATTCGGGTAGAAGGTGTAACCAAAATCGGGAACGCTGATTTGCCCCGCACAATTTCAATATAGTTCGCCAACGATTTCTGGAAGGATAATTCCGGCTTGCCAACAGGAAATTGAGCTTCGCCTTTATCATTATCGGGATAAGTACACAGATTCCTGACATCAGCCAATCCACGCACCGGCTTTGCTGCATCACAATTTTGATCGTTGTGTCCGTGAGCAATTAATACAAAATCACCTGGCCGAATAAACGATTCCATTTGTGCAAACCAACGCCCGTTGTAAAAATCCCTGGAGCTTCTTCCTGCACGAGACCCCACCACTATCGCCACATCATCACGTGAAGCATAAATTTCTGCGAGCGCTTGCCCCCAACCTTGACGGGGAAAACGAAGTTGTTCATACATAGCAGAAGTTGAATCACCCACAATAAAAATTCTGCGCCTGGCATGGTTAATTTTATTCGCTGATATGCTGGCTAACTGCAAATCAAATTTTTCATAGGCGCCAGTAGCGAATAACCCCACAAGTGGTCGAAAGCCGGCATCACTTAAAGTGGTATGACCGGTTTCACCTGTGTTGTTATCATAATTTCGATTGTGATGTAAAAGTGAAAACAAACTTAATAATTTTTTATGTTGTTCCGGCTTGTAGGTGACTGGATTGAATTGACTATTTTGTTGCAGCAAGTTTAATGTCATGAATGCGTCGGCAAATCCCCGATTCTGGTTGGCCAATGCCTGCTCAAACCATTGATGCTGATATTCACCGATTTTTCCACTGTTCAGCCATTGTTGCGGTCCGATGAAACCTTTGGCAACTGCCACATCTGAAACCAATCTATCGGTTAATGGATTGATATTGGCAATCTGGATTTTTTGTGCCGATACAT
Organism: uncultured Cellvibrio sp.; assembly: GCA_946481095.1. Next base: position 2,622 of record CAMLML010000012.1, on the reverse strand, counting down.
TTTCAACAAAAGAAGCCAGACAAACCGGTCGCAAAATATCATTACGCACGCAGTCTTTTTCGTTACCGCTGGCCGTTGCACTTAACAGGAATGGAGGTTTGACATTATCTAACGGTAAATAGTACTGACCTTTGGCATCAGTGGTTGCAATCAGCATTTTGCCATCGGCATCAATCAGTTTAATACTGGCATTTACCAAGGGGTAATTTTCCACAACGAACCCCTGCAACATTTTTTGCGCCGATTGGTGCTGCGAGGGAAAATAATGACAAGCATTTATCCATACACATGTCATCAACAAAAAGGCTTTTAAAAAAAATAAACCGTTTAATTGTTTATTAAATTTTTGATTAAAATTTTTATTTTCCATAAACTAACTCCGAAAATTATCAATTATCCAATGGCAGACAAGCATGACTCTATTGATTCGCTTACCCATTATGCGTTTACTGGGTTGTACCAGCTTACTTTTGTTATGCGCTTGTCAACACTATATCACCGACATACGCGACCCCGACAATACTTACACACCTGAAACAACCTACGACAAATTGATTGCAAAATACCCGCATATCAGCGTGGCCAATCGACAAGTACCCGATAGCGTACAAGAAATAAAAAATATCACTTACGTTCGTTATGACAAACGTGCATTGCAACTGGATCTGTATTTGCCGAAAAATTTATCCAAACAAACGCTTCCCGCAATTGTTTTGGTTCATGGAGGTGGCTGGCGCGCCGGTTACAGAACCAATTTTACAGCGTTTGCAATTGCCATGGCAGAACAGGGTTATGCGGCTGCCACCATCAGTTACCGGCTTTCACCGGAAGAAAAATATCCTGCAGCGATTCATGATGTTAAGGAAGCTGTTCGCTGGTTAAGAAAAAACGCGCGGAAATATCACATAAACCCGGACAAAATTGCTGTAGGTGGCGGATCTGCCGGAGGTCAGATTGCCAGTTTGACCGGCGTTACCAATGATCTGGAATTGTTCGACCCCAAGATGCACAAATCGCCTGTTTCCAGTCGTGTTCAGGCAATTGTTAACATTGATGGCTTATCTGATTTCACTTCCGAAGCAGCCCGATTTTACGAGGATGACCCACGAAAAAATCCTTCGGCTGCAGGCGCCTGGTTTGGAGGACGTTATCACGAGAAAAAAGAGTTATGGCATCAAGCCTCACCGATTTATTACGTGAATAAATCCACACCACCCATTTTATTTTTAATCAGCAACGAAGAAAGGTTCAGTCTCGGCCACAAAGAAATGATTGAAAAAATGAAAACGTTCAACATTCCTTATCAGCTAACACAGATTCCACACACTCCGCATTCATTCTGGTTATTTGATCCCTGGCTAAAACCATCAGTGGATGCAGCGGTAAAATTTTTGGATGCACAATTCAACACACAATATCAAAAACAATAGATACTGTGCCTGTTACTGGATACCCATTTCTTCAGATTTTTTGCGAAGCTCATCAATAGATAGCCACAATTCTTTTCTATCCAAAGGTGTCGCTTTAGGTAAAAAAGGATTAGGTATATAAAATGCTTTTCGATTGGGCAAGTCAGCAATTCGCAACACATCCCGTACTTCTTTGCTTTGGTAAAAATAATTATCAAAACTACCATCACGTATAGCTTGTTCCAAACCCTCTTCAACATCTTTGGCAACTTGCGGCCTGTGCTTGCTCACAAAAAAATAAGTGGGCAAGGGATAAACCAATACCAATTTTTTTTCTACATCCAGTTGCAAAGCCGGAAAAGCAGCCATTTCATTCCAGGCTTCATTTGCACCACGCGGGAATCCATCAAATCGGCCACCATCCAACATGTAAAACAAACCTTGTTTTTTGGTAATTTTAACAACGTTGAATCCTGCTTTTTCCAAAATATCAGAATCTTGCCAGGTTTTTACTTGTCCGAGTGTCAATTGTTGAAAGTCGCTTAAGGAATTAACACGATCAAAACGACTCTGATCACCTTTGCGAATTAATAAAATTCGATGGCTCATCAAACCCCGGTAAGCATCTATTCTTATCGGAATAAAATCTTGCTCCATTTGTTCCGTGGTACCACCCCACATCACTGTGATTTCACCGGATTTGACCGACTCCATTACTCGTGGGCGGGAATAGGTTTCATCGGTTGTGCTGTAAGTATATTTTTTACCTGAATAATTCAATGCATGTTTCAACAAGCCTTGCATGTAATCGCTTTGCACATTGGTTGGCTTGTTGTACTTCACATCCAGATTTTCTGCATAAGCAAAGGAAACAAAAAAAATGTAAAGAAAAAACAAGCATGAAAGTTTACGCACTGACACCATCATGTAACTCCAAAAAATTATCGCTGACTGCAGATTATTCAGGCAACGGCATGTATTTCGAGTATAGTCCAGATTAGATTCTTTGCTTCGGCATTAGGTAGAATGCGGGAAATTCCAACCATAACTGCGAGTATCAACTCATGAGTATTTATCGAAATTACCCGCTGTCTTTCCTGTTTTTATTTTGGATCTCATGGGTAAGTTTTCACGCCAATGCAAAACCGGATTGCGTTTCTTATCTTGGAAACAGTTTTTTGGCTAATTGCCAAACCTGGGCGACAGGACTCGA
>CAMLML010000011.1 GCA_946481095.1 uncultured Cellvibrio sp. | reverse complement strand
CCAGATAAACATTTGCGTCCACACTGTTTGCGGACAAGTAAAACCGCACCAGACGCGCCCAACCAACACCGTTACTGTAAATAACAAAAATGCCGATATCACCAACAACCAGGCAAGATACATGGCATCTTGCGGCCAAAAAGTTAACCACAAAATGTGAAATTTTCGCGCACCCAAATCAAATAACATGGCAGGCCTGTTATCAATCACCAACCAGGGCATAAGCAAAAATCCCGTCATCAGGGGAATTCCTGTATAACGGCGCAAGCGCTGATAAAAACCTGTGATGTGGCGGGTATAAATTTTTTCTTCCGCTTCATAAAGATTGACGTAACGGATTTCGTCTTTATCGGAAGATGCTGGAATTTTATCGTTCAAGTGTTTCCCCACTATCTGTTGCTATAAACAAAAAAAGGCAGGCCCATTGATGAACCTGCCTTTTTACTGATCACAGATTAGTTACTGTCAAGAGAGAGGCTATATACATAAGCAGCCAATAAATGAATTTTGTCTTCTTTGAGGTTCTCGAGTTGAGCAGGCATCTGACCATTACGACCATCACGAATAGTTTGGCGAATGATCTCCGGCTTGCTGCCATAGAGCCAGACATTGTCTGTCAAATTGGGTGCTCCGTTTTGATAAGTTCCTTTTCCCTCCACTCCATGACAAGCAACACAATTGGCTGCAAAAATCTTTGATCCCAGTGCCGCTTTCTCCGTATTGTGTTGAGCACCCGAAAGGCTAAGCACAAACTCTGTAACATTCACTACGCCCTCTTCACCCAAGGTCTTTCCCCAAGCAGGCATCAGCGCCTTTCGTCCATGGGTAATCGTCTCGAGAATTAATCGGGGTTCACCACCCCACAACCAGTCTCTATCCGTTAAATTGGGGAAACCTGTGTTACCGCCGCCATCTGAACCATGGCAAAGCGCGCAGTTATCTTGAAACAAACGCTGGCCCATTTTCATGGCGTCTTGATTGTTAGCCAATTCCGGGATAGGCATCTTGGCAAAGGTGGCATAGGTTTGCTGGTAAATCTCTTCTGCCAAGCGCTGATCGTGACGCAACTCATTAACAGCAGTCCAGGTTTTTCCATCGTATTCCTTGATGGAAACACCCTTGTAGAGTCCAAGCCCTGGATAAATAATCAAATAGCCGATGGCAAAAATAAAGGTTCCCAAAAACATGTAAAACCACCAACGTGGCAGAGGGTTGTCGTACTCCTCAATGCCATCGTATTCATGCCCTGTAGTTTTTACCTCACCGGTTTCCGGTCCTTTGATTTCACGGCGACGGTTGGCCATCAACAACCAGAACAACAACGCCAGATTGGTTAGCGTCAAAACAATAATCCATAAACTCCAAAACGTACTCATAATTAAATCCGCCCTTCTGGATGATCAGCTTTTTTTTGATCATCGTTTTGCTGAAATTCTGGTTCATCGGCAAAAGGTAACTTTGCATCTTCTTCAAAACGTTTTCTTAGTCCGGGCGCAAATGCCCAGAAACAAACGCCAAAAAAAGCAATAGTGACCAACACCGTCGAAATAGCACCTAATGTACCTTGATCCATTAGCGTTTCTCTTTCAGTAAGATGCCCAAGTTCTGCAGATATGCGACCAGGGCGTCCATTTCGGTAACGCCTTTCACCGCTTTTTCTGCCCCAGCAAAATCTTCTTCAGTATAGGGAACACCCACTTTTGCCAATGCACGCATTTTATCTGCTGTATGTTTGCCATCCAGCTTGTAGTCATAAAGGTGCGGATAGGCAGGCATGATGGAGTCAGGAACTACAATCCTTGGATTGTACAAATGGGTTTTATGCCATTCGTCAGTGTAACGTCCGCCTACCCTTGCCAGATCAGGTCCGGTACGTTTTGATCCCCACAAAAACGGGTGCTCGTAAACTGACTCGCCAGCTACCGAATAATGTCCGTAACGTTCGACTTCAGCGCGCAGCGGACGAATCATTTGTGTATGGCATGTGTGGCAACCTTCACGTATATAAATATCGCGCCCTTCCAGCTGAACTGCATTAAGGGGTTTTAATCCTTCTATAGGTGTTGTTGTTTCTTTCAGAAAAAACTGTGGGACTATTTCAACCAATCCACCAAAGCTGATGGCAACCACAGCAAGCACGGCCATCAAACCAATATTTTTTTCGACTAAATCATGACCTTTCATGCAATTCCCCTTAAACCACAGGCGCTTGTACAGGCTCATTAACCTGGACGGGCGATGTTTGATTCGCTGCTTTAATAGTGCGATAGGTGTTGTAAGCCATCACAAACATACCCGTCAGGAAGAAAGCACCACCAATCAAACGCATGACATAACCGCCTTTGCTGAAAATCACCACTTCAATGAAGCTGTAGGTCAGCGAGCCATCAGGGTTGAACGCACGCCACATCAAACCTTGACCAATACCGTTAATCCACATGGCGACGACATAAAGTACAGTGCCTACAGTCGCCAGCCAGAAATGCAAGTTGATCCAACTGACGCTGTACATGGTTTCACGGTTAAAGAGTTTCGGAATCATATGGTAAACAGCGCCGATAGAAATCATCGCGACCCAACCCAATGCACCTGAGTGCACATGGCCAACCGTCCAATCAGTGTAATGAGACAGGGCATTCACACTCTTGATGGCCATCATCGGGCCTTCGAAAGTGGACATACCGTAGAAAGACAGGGCAACAACCAGAAAGCGCAAGGTTGGATCGGTTTTCAATTTGTGCCAAGCACCTGACAGGGTCATGATGCCATTGATCATACCGCCCCAGCTTGGAGCCAACAGAATCAGTGACATCACCATACCCAAAGATTGGGTCCAATCCGGTAATGCGGTGTAATGCAAGTGGTGAGAACCCGCCCATATATAGAGAGAGATCAGGGCCCAGAAGTGAACAATTGATAACTGGTAAGAGTAAACAGGGCGACCGGCTTGTTTGGGAACAAAGTAGTACATCATGCCCAGGAAGCCTGCTGTCAGGAAAAAACCTACTGCGTTGTGACCATACCACCACTGCACCATGGCATCAGCAGCACCGGCATAAGCCGAGTATGATTTGGTCAGAGTCACAGGGATGGCCGCACTGTTAACTATGTGCAATACGGCAACAGTCAGAATAAAGCCACCGTAGAACCAGTTAGCCACATAAATGTGTGAGGTACGACGCTTGACTATGGTGCCAAAGAAAACAACTGCATAGGCGATCCAAACCAGTGCTAACAAAATATCAATTGGCCATTCAAGTTCAGCATATTCTTTTGATGAAGTCATACCTAATGGCAAGGTAATGGCCGCGAGCACAATCACTAACTGCCAACCCCAAAAGGTAAAGGGAACCAACCAACCACCAAAAAGGGTGGTCTGGCAAGTGCGTTGAACCACATAGTAAGAGGTCGCGAAAAGCGCGCAGCCACCAAATGCAAAAATTACGGCATTGGTATGCAAAGGGCGCAAGCGGCCGAAAGAGGTATAGGGCTGCAGAATATCATTCAAACTTGGCCAGACTAATTGCGATGCAATCAGTACCCCCATGCCCATACCGAAAATACCCCAGACAATGGTCATGATGGCAAATTTGCGGACTATATCGAAGTCATAGACTGGTGGATCACCAGCTAAAGTTGCGTGACTACCCATAGGACTTTCCCACTCTTAATTTAAAATCGAAACTCTTAAGTTCACGAACCGAACCACTCCAGTTCAATTGCGACATTTTGCCCCAGGCGCGACATTTTGTCTCACTCGCCCGGGGATCTGATTGACATTCATCAAACTATTTACGGCTTTTTTCTTACTTGAGCACTCGCCCTTTGTTGGCAGCAATTCTCATACGCAAAGCGTTAAGTTTAATAAATCCTTCTGCGTCTTTTTGATTGTATGCACCAGCATCGTCTTCAAAGGTCGCCACTTTCTCATCGAACAAACTATCAGCAGAACGACGACCCACAACAATCACGTTGCCTTTATACAATTTGACACGCACATCTCCATTTACATACAACTGCGACTGATCGATCATCGCTTGCAACATTTTTCGTTCGGGACTCCACCAATAACCGTTGTAAATCATGTCAGCATATTTTGGCATCAAACTATCTTTCAGATGCGCCACTTCACGATCAAGCGTGATTGATTCAATCGCACGATGTGCGCGCAACATTATGGTACCGCCAGGTGTTTCATAACAACCGCGTGACTTCATGCCGACATAACGATTCTCTACCAAATCCAAACGGCCGATGCCATTCTCACCACCGATTTTGTTCAGAAAGGTCAGTACAGTTGCAGGCGACATTTTTTCGCCGTTGATCGCCACAATATCGCCTTTCTCGTAGGTCAGATCCAGATAAGTTGCTTTGTCTGGTGCAGCTTCAGGCGCGACAGTCCAGCGCCACATATCTTCTTCAGCTTCGGTCCATGGGTTTTCCAGGATTTTGCCTTCAAAAGAAATGTGCAGCAGGTTGGCATCCATTGAATAAGGGGATTTTTTCTTTTTGCTGAAATCGACTGGAATATTGTTCTTCTCGCAGTATTCCATCAGGCTTTCACGTGAGGTCAGATTCCATTCACGCCAGGGGGCGATCACTTTGATACCCGGCTTTAGCGCATAAGCGCCCAATTCGAAACGCACCTGATCATTACCTTTACCGGTAGCGCCGTGGGAAATAGCGTCAGCACCAACTTCATTGGCAATTTCAATCAAACGCTTGGCAATCAGTGGACGCGCAATTGAAGTACCCAAGAGGTACTCGCCTTCGTAAATGGTATTGGCGCGGAACATGGGGAATACGAAATCGCGAACAAATTCTTCGCGCAAATCGTCAATAAAAATTTGTTTAACGCCAAGGGCTTGCGCCTTGGCACGAGCAGGCTCAACCTCTTCACCCTGACCTATATCTGCAGTAAAAGTCACCACTTCGCAGTGATAATTCTCTTGCAACCATTTCACAATTACCGAGGTATCCAAACCACCGGAATAGGCCAATACAACTTTCTTAATGGATGACATGGGATCGCCCCTTTGGATAATGTTTGTTCAATCAGTGTCGATTTCTAAAGCCCGAACTTCACGGGCGCGGAATTTTACTCGCATAAGCAGCAAATGCCCACAGTTTGTGTGGAAGATTTATTGGGCTATTTGTTGATCAACATCCTTCAAGTGGAATTTTGCGTAAATTTTCAGGGATTGAAGAATGTCTTTATTCCTGTCCGATAAATTACCTGCCAACAACTCATCCAAATACTGCTCATACTCGTCCAGATTCAAAGCTTGATTATTCACCCGATTCTTCTGCAATCGCTCACGACAAAATGCTTGCCATTTAATTTGCTCTGACTCGGTTAATGATGTCGGAAAATTACGGGCGCGGTAGCGAAAGAGGAGTTCGGGCAAGCGAGCATCCAGAAATGCAGGCTTCAGACTTTTTAAACCGTGCGCATCCAGTCGGCGGACTTGTTCGAGCAGGTAGCGATCAGAATCTTGTAAAAATCCCTGATACAACATTTGTTCAACATCATCAGCAGGTGGGAAAGTATTATCCACATACAAGGCTTCGAGTTTTTTCATCACTTGTTGATGTTCAACAGACGTCAAGCCATAAAAAAACTTCCAGTGTTTTTCGCAGAGGGATTTATCAATCAATAATTTTTCTGCCCCTTTGTCGTCCAGCATATTAGGCGGCAATAACATGGGCGATTTATTGAGGTGAATTTCTTTCAGCGCAAGGCGCTCAGTGCCTTCGGGTAATTCACTGCTGGGCGTATACAAACGGGATCGCAATTCCTCTACTGATAAAGACAAAAGCATCGAAGGATCATGCATCAAATTAATGCTGATCACTGAATTTTTATTTAAGGGATGAAACGCCAAAGGCAATATCAAAGCTGCATTACCGTTTTCAGATGGAAAGCGCGATGAAAAATGTAACAGAGGCTTATTGTTTTCTATATCAATCAAGGTTGCAGCAAATCGCTTGTCGCGTAATTTGAATGCATAATCAAATAATTTTGGCTGTTGAGTTTTGACTAATTTTGCAACTGCAATAGTGGCATAAACATCGGACAGAGCATCATGCGCGGCTTCGTGCAACAAACCATTCGCCTTGCTCAACTCTTCCAATTTAAAACAAGGGCGACCATCTTCATAATTCGGCCAGACAATTCCTTCGGGGCGCAAGGCACGTGTCATACGCATCACATCCATTATGTCCCATCGGCTGTTGCCATTTTTCCATTCGCGTTCATAGGGATCATAAAAATTTCGATAAAGCGCATAACGAGTCACTTCGTCATCAAAACGAATCGAATTAAATCCAACACCACAGGTTTCCGGTTGTGCAAGCTCGCGATAAATAGCCGCAACAAATTCTTTTTCGGTAACACCTTTTTCCAACGCTAATTGCGGCGTGATACCCGTAATCAAACAGGATTGCGGATCGGGTAAAAAATCCGGTGAAGGTTTGCAATACAACATCAGAGGTTCACCGATGGGATTTAATTCCATATCGGTACGAACACCGGCGAATTGCACAGGTTTATCGAATGCGGGGTTTGCGCCCCAGGTTTCGTAATCGTGCCAGTAAAAAGTTGCAGTCATTAAATTATTTCCAAATTTTTGTTTTGATTTTTTTGAGAGTTAAGACCCCACCCTAACCCTCCCCTTCCCAGGGGAGGGGACTGCTCCTCCCCCTGGCAAGGGGGAGGTTGGGAGGGGGTCATGCTCTCTATAAGGATTCCCTCTCCCTCCGGGAGAGGGTTAGGGTGAGGGCATTACAATTTTTTAAATCTAATCGCCACCCCACCACTAGCCCCCAACTTAAATTCCAAACGATCTTTCGCACTCACCAATTTCTTCTCAATCACCATATCGTAAGGATTTTTTTGCCATTCGGCTTTTGCGCCATCGCGATAAATTTGTGCTTCGTATTGTTTATCCGCGTCAAGAAAACTCAAATCGATTTTTATGTCACGCGCATTTTCATCTGTAATCGCACCTAAAAACCAATCGTCGCTGTTGCGTTGTTGACGCGCGATGACAATGTAATCTCCTACTTCACCCGCGAGTGCTTGTGACTTTTCCCAATCAGTCGGTACATCGCGAATAAATTGAAAGGCTGGCTTGATGGTTTTGCCATCTTTTTCATAATAATTTTCGATTAAATCCGCGGCCATTTGAATCGGGCTGTAAATGACAACATACAAAGCCAATTCTTTTGCCAGAGTTGAACGCACACGATTTTCAGCATCCAAACCATAAGGTGCCAAATTAAAAATGCCCGGTGTGTAATCCATAGGGCCGGATAGCATTCTCGTGAAAGGTAATATTACTGTGTGTTCAGGTGAATTCGGTGGTGAGCCCCAAGCGTTATATTCCTGACCACGTGCACCTTCGCGCGCAATCCAGTTTGGATAGGTTCTGCGCAGGCCCGTATCTTTTATTGGTTCGTGCGTATTAATACTGATATGACGTTTTGCCGCTTCAGTAACGGATCGCAAATATTCACCAATAGTAAATTGGCCATCGTGCCACTCATTTCTGACTATGCCATTTTCATCAATACGTTTTATTTTTCCGCCGTCCGCAACATAACCGGTTTTAACTTGAGTCACACCGTGTTTTTTATACAGATCAAATGCGTCGGCCATTTGATTTTTATAATTGATCACTGCACCCGATGTTTCATGATGACCAATCAAACGCACATTTTTTTGCAATCCGTAACGGGTGATTTCAGCTAGATCAAAATCAGGATAAGTGTTGGTAAAACTAAAAATATCACCATTGCTGTACCAATCACCGTCCCAACCTATATTCCAACCTTCAACCAACACACCGTCGAAACCGTATTGCGCAGCGAAATCCATTAATTTTTTGGTATTTTCTGTAGTGGCACCGTGTTTGGGGCCTGAACCCCAGGTTTGGGTTCCGACATGCATACCCCACCAAATGCCAATATATTTTCCGGGTTTTACCCAACTGACATCGCCTAATTTATTGGGCTCGTTCAAATTTAAAATTAAACTGGAATTAATTAAACCCGCTGCATTTGGTGCAATTTGAATCGTTCGCCAGGGTGTATGGAATGGCAATTGGGTTTTGACTTTGATGCCGTCAGACCAAGGCGTTAGATCAGCTTTCATCACGCCATCGCGCTGTTGATCAAGAGTCATTGCGGCGTAATCCGTTAATGCAGCTTCATGAATGCTTAAATGCACGCCGGATGGCAACCGAAAGGTAAATGGCGTATGCGCCCGATCCAGATCTTTTACGGCAGTTGTGTTGTATAAAAATTCGTAACGATTCCAATTGCGCGAGGGAATCCACCAGGCGGTAGCTTTATCGGCATCAGGAATGACAAACTCCGTTTTCTCATCGACAATTTCAATTTGATTCTTTTTGATTTTTCCAAGATGTTTTTGTTCAGGTACTTCGTAACGGAAACCCACACCATCGTTAAATAGTCTCACTCGCAAACGCAGGATTTTTTTATTATTTTGAATACCTGAAAAAGTCACCAGTAACTCATTGCGATAATCGCGCATTAAACGCTGTTCACCCCAAGGTTGCTCCCATATGGAATCTGCAGTGGATTTTTCTTCGTTGACTATTTGCAGATCACGCACAAAACCATCCAGCGTTTTAAATTCCAACCCAAGCCGGGAATTCTTAATAACATCCTTCCCTTGGTAGGTCACTGTATAACTGACTATTCCGGAATCATCACTGACTGAAAACCGAATTTCATTATTCGGTGATGATTGAATAGAAGTTCTGGCCAAAACAGGTAAAGGCATCAGCAGTAAAATAACCATCCAAAACATTGCTAGCGGATGTAGAGAATTTTTTATCATCATACTGAATTTCCTATGCAAGATTTTTGAAAAATATCCATGGATTATTTCTTGTATCACTGAAAAAACTTAATCATTTTAACTTTGCGTTATTTGTATGCTTTACCCTATACTGCCGCGATATTGTTAAGACCGGAGCATTTCATGAGCGACCTAGAAAGTTTATTTGCCAGTAACATCAAATGGGCCAATGATATCAAACGCCAAAATCCCGATTTTTTTTCTACCCTGGCCAAACAACAAGCGCCCGAATATTTATGGATAGGCTGCTCGGATAGTCGGGTTCCTGCAAACCAAATTGTCGATTTGGCCCCCGGAGAATTATTTGTGCATCGTAATGTTGCAAATGTGGTCATTCATACCGACCTGAATTGTCTCACAGTGCTCAACTATGCCGTTGAATTTTTAAAGGTAAAACATGTAATGGTCACCGGCCATTATGGTTGCGGTGGTGTTAAAGCTGCACTGGAAAATCGCAAATTGGGATTGATTGATTATTGGCTGCGCAACATTCGTGACGTCTATTACAACAACAAGGTTGAAATGGATTTGATTAGTGACGAAAACGCGCGCGTAAACCGGCTTTGCGAACTCAATGTCATTCAACAAGTCGATAACATCACCCGCTGCAATATAGTGCAAAACGCCTGGGCCAGAGGTCAGGAGCTATCTATTCATGGCTGGATCTATGATATTCACGATGGAATTCTGCACAAATTACGTGAACCGATTGATTGCATAGACCAAATACCAGAGGAATATCGTCTTTACTCCTGAACAGGGTAAATCTAGCGCCCCACACGGCTTGGACTATACTCAAGCCGTGTGATCATAGCCGGTCCGCACCAACTTGAATGGACATACTTAATGAGCGAACGACCGGATTCGGCTGACCTGCCGGATCATTTTTCAACAAACCTCTATCTTCAGGAGCAAGTACAGCTTCTGTATAGAAGCTTGCCTTTATCATTAATTTCTTCACTGATCATTGCACTGATATTAAGTATTTCTCATCTGACAGTCGTAGGTCAGGCTGAAATAATTTATTGGAATTTAATTCTGGGAATCACACTGATCACACGTCTGGCACTCTGGCAATTTTGGCTGAACGTAGATCAGCTTTATAGCCGCCAACTCTGGTTACTGCTGTTTCGGATAGGTGCTGCTGCAGGTGGTATTGCCTGGGGTAGTGCAGCCATACTGATTTATGCAAAAGATAATTCCATTTATCAGGCATTGTTAGCTTTTTCCCTTGCCGGTGTTGTCAGTGGCTCACTGACTTCTCTCTCATCGGATCGTATCTCAGCTGTCTCTTTTGCATTACTTGCCATATGCCCTCTTAGCATTCGAATTGTGATGGATGACAGCCCCACAGCAATTGCCATGTCAGCCATGTCGTTACTTTTTATTTTTTTTGTGATTATCAGTAGTGGCAGAGCACAAAAAGAATTGAGAAAACAGATCAAGCAAAATGAAGTACTGTTGAATCTCAGCAACGAATTACAAAAGAATCGTGAAATCGACTCAACTGTAACCAAAGTGCAAAGCCAATTTATCAACGACAAGAATTATCTCGATGCCATGCAATCTGTGCTCAGCCGTAGTGTACAGATCAGTAAAAGTGAAATGGGGTTTATTGCCGAAGTCTTATATGACCCGGAAAAAAAACCTTACATGAAAATGATGACGCTGGATTTCCCTAAAAATAATCCTGCATATGATTTTTTCAAAACAGGCATCACCAATCCATTGCCTGAATTCAAAAATCTGAATGGAATTTTTGGCAGCATCATGCAATCCGGGAAACCCATATTTTGTGGAAACCCACGCCATGACATCCGCAGCACCGGAATGCCGGAAAAACACCCTGAAATATTTAATCTCGTTGGCATTCCGATTTTCCATAGCAACCAATTGCTCGCCATTTTATGCCTGGCCAATTCAACAGCAACTTACAACGAGAAAACGCTTGATCTTTTCTTACCTGTCACCAATTTAATTGGCCAGTTTATTAATACCATCCAATTACAAGACAGACACAAGAAGGATCTGGCTGTGCTTGAAGAGTCCAATATTCAAACACAAACTATTCTGGATGATATTGCCGATGGCATAGTGACTATAGATAGATATGGCATTATTAAAACTTTTAACAAAGCAGCCGAAACTATTTTCGGATATCAAGCCAATCAAATTATCGATAAAAACATTACCGAATTAATGCCCGAATATTACCGAGCCGATCACAACAAAAAAATCAGCGATCACTTAAAAACCGGTAAGAAAAATATTATTGGTATAGGCCGGGAGGTTACCGCCGTCAGGCGCAACGGCAAACACTTCCCTATGGACCTGATGGTATCCCGTATTACCCGCAACGGTGAACCCATGTTTATTGGAATAATGCGGGATATTAGTGAAAAGAAAACATTACGTGAAACCCATAAAAACGAACTGAATAAACTTGTTAAAGAATTGCAAATTCCTGCGCATGCAATAGGCCTGGCACTGGACATACTGGAAAGAAATATCCAATCACAGAAACATAGCAGTAGTAACAGCCTTATTAAATCTGCAAAGAATGAAAATGAGCATCTACAAAAAAAATTACAAAATGTACTTAACGACAATGATTCTCCTCATCATATTCATTTGCAATCTGCAAAAGCCATAGATGCATTTAATCACCACATTACTAACTACAAACATATAGCCGAATTGCGCGGCTCAAGATTTTTGATAGTCAGTAGAATTTATGATGAAAACATTCAGATTGATGATGATTTACTTGAACAAGCCATAGCCTGTTTTCTTGATATTTCCGCCGATAACAATCTTCCATTTAGTGAAATCAAAGTATTTGTAGAAGAAACCAAAGGCAAAATAAGAATCTATACCGTAGAAAAAAACAATCATGCAGCGCAGATAAAGCAAAATAAAAAATGGCAGGATTTACAACTCATATTACAAAAAATGCACGCCTCAGCAGATATTGAACCTATCATCAAAGGCGGTTGCCTGACTGAAAACATTTTAACCTACATGGAGTTTCCATTGGCCATGACAAAAATCGGGTTTTAACAATGAGCGCAAGTAGTATAAATTTTGAAGATCACCTTAAAAAACTAAAAAATCAATATCTCATCCAACTACCAGAAAAAATCAATGCTATAAAAGATGACTGGTCAATCTTAAAAAAAGAATGGAAGCATGAATATATTACCCAACTGCATCGCAATGTGCACAATTTGATTGGCACCAGCGGAACTTTCGGATTGTCAAACCTGAGCACTATGGCAAGAGAGATTGAAACATTGCTTAAACCTTTCATGCATGAATCAATACAACAAATGAATAATGTTGAATCAAAGCAAAATATTGAACAAAAAATAATAGCACTGACTACTATTATTGAAGGCATTCAAACTGAAGCTAACAACGAATCAACATCAAAACCATCACTTATTGCAGATGAAAATTATTTTCAAAAAAATAAAACAGAAAATAATCTTATATTTTATTTAGACGATGATGTTCTTTACGCAGAAAAAATGACTGAAAACTTAAACGCTTATGGTTTATCAGTCATAAATTTTCGGGATGCTGACAGCATGCTGGAAAAGACTCGTGAGCAACTGCCATTATTGGTAATTCTTAGTTTATCAATTTCAGATTATTCCGACTCATTGATTCTTAACCTAAGCCGTCAATTAGCTGATATACGAATTAAAACGTTTATTATTTCCAATAAAAATGATTTTGATTGCAGACTGGCAGCAGTAAGAGCAGGCGCCAGTGCTTTTATCTTAAAAAGCATAGAAGCACCTGTTTTAGTTAATATGATCAAATCAGAACTTAATCTTCTCAGTGTTAGGCCACCAAATGTTTTGTTTGTAGATGATCAAGAATCTATTCTTAACTACTACAGCAATATTCTCGCTGCTGCAGGCATGAAAGTCGATATATCCAATAATCCCCTGGATGTTTTGGAGAGAATGGAAAAATCTCGTCCTGACATATTGGTTTTAGATATTAATATGCCAATTGTAAAAGGTAACGAATTGGCGGCTGTTATAAGGCAATTTCCAGAATATCAATCTATTCCAATTTTATTTTTATCCGCAGAAGAGGATAACAAAACTCTATTATTGGAAATAGGATCAGATGATTTGTTACAAAAAGGCATGCCCGTTGCTGAATTAGTTCGGCAAATCAGATCCCGTGTTGAGCGGGCAAGACTTCTTTCTTCTTTTATGTTTGAAGATAGTTTAACTGGACTGTTAAACCATGCTCAAATTCAACTCGCGGCCGAAAAAAATATCGCTCTGGCCAATCGCCACAGACGTCATTGCAGTATTGTGATGATTGATTTAGACAATTTCAAATCAATCAATGACACCTGGGGACATCAGGCAGGAGACAAAGTAATAAAAGCAATGTCGCAATTACTGAAGCAGCGATTACGTATTTCAGATTTGATGGGACGTTACGGTGGAGAAGAATTCATGCTGGTACTTCCCGACACAGATGTCAACAATGCAGGCAACTTGATAAATGAATTACGTAAAAGTTTTGAGGCTATTCAATTTAATGAAAAAGAACATAAATTCAAGGTAACATTCAGTGCAGGTATCTCACAAAATTCTCATGATCAATCCGCAAAAGAAATGATCAGAAGAGCCGATGAAGCTCTATACAGAGCGAAATCAAACGGGAAAAACAAAGTCTGCATGAGTTACAATAAAGTGACTTAACAATCAAACAGTGTTTATGACAAAAAATAATCATTTACTATATTGTGAACTTTAAGCACATCAACACCTGCCATACCCGCATCTGCAGCGGCACGTAACCCCATAGGTGAATCTTCAAATACTACGCAGCCTGCAGGATCCAGATTCAACAATTGCGCGCACAATAAAAAAGTATCCGGTGCCGGTTTGGGATTTTTTACCTGATCTGCCCCCACTACTACGCTAACCAATTGATCAATACCGCAGAGTGTCAAGATGGTCCTGGCTTCTTGCGTATAAGCTCCTGTGCCAACTGCCATTGGTTTTTTTCCATAATAGCGTTTGGCAATTTCAACCAACTCCGTTGGTTTCACATATTGATGCATATGTTCATGCACAAATTTTTCCTTGTAATTATTCATTTCATCCAAGCTGGCATTGACAGTGACATCAAATTTTTTTAATAAAATTTCTATAGTGCCTTTGGTAGGAACACCAGCCAAAGAGCGCATTAACGGAAAATCAATTGGAATTCGATATTTTTCCAATGTTGCAGTCCAGGCCTTCTCATGCAATTTTCCACTGTCTACCAATGTGCCATCCATATCAAAAATAATTCCATCATATTGATCGTACATCTTCATTCTCTTTAAATATTTATTTGAAAATACAATGTTTGGCGTAGTCTTTTGCTTCGTTAATCGAAACATCGCCCTTGTCTTTTTCTTTGATCTTTTCACACCATTCGGGGCTACCGACTTTTGGGGAACAGGCGGTTAACAAACCTATAGTGACAAAAACAGAAATTGATGTAAGTTTTTTCATAAAATATTTCCGCTAAAAATATTAATTTCTTACCACTACCAGCACTCCTCCTAACCTCCCCCTCCACAAGAGGTAGGAACTGATCCCCTCCCCTTTCGAAGGGGAGGGTTAGGGTGGGGTTTGTTTTCTCTGCCTGACCGCTTCAAATAAACAAACCCCCGTAGCCACCGATACATTCAAACTACTGACCATTCCCGCCATAGGAATATTCATTAAATGATCGCAGGTTTCCGTTGTGAGTCGGCGCATTCCATCGCCTTCCGCTCCCATTAAAATAGCAATTGATCCCGTTAATTCTGTTTCGTAAACAGATTTTTCAGCATCTCCTGACGTGCCATATAACCAGACACCTTTTTCTTGCAACTTCTTCAATGTGCGCGCGAGATTGGTAACATTAATAAATGGCAAAACTTCTGCAGCACCACAAGCCACTTTTCGTGCAACGGGTGTAAGCCCTGCAGATTTATCTTTGGGTGCAATCACCGCATGTACACCTGCTGCTTCAGCTGTTCGCATACAGGCACCCAGATTATGAGGATCAGTTACACCATCCAAAATCAATAAAAAAGCAGGCTCTGAAAGTTGTTCAATTAGTTTAAATAAAAAAGTTTCGTCCTGAATTTCACCCGGATTACACACAGCAACCAATCCCTGGTGATTTTCATCATTACACATATCATCCAGTTTTTGCCTGCTGATACTGGCAACTGCGATACCGTTGGTTTCTGCCAAGTGTAAAATTTTTTGCAGACGCTGGTCGCTTCTACCCTGTAGTACATACAAATTCAAAATGCGTTGCGGTGCAGTCTTTAAAATGGCCTGAACAGAATGCAACCCAAAAATAAGTTCAGTTTTCACTCTTGTCCTCATTCAAAGAATAACTACCGTCATGGATTCTTCGCATTATTTTTAACCATTTTTTTCGCAGAAACATTTTTCTTCTTAGCGGTGACAATATTCGCTTTAGTCTTCTTTGGCGCGACAGGCTGAATTGCTGTCGCCTTTGGTTTACTTGTCGTTTTTTTAGCCTGAGTGCCACTGGTTTTACTCCCGGTTGGTTTTGTCTTTCCAGTTGTTGTACTCGTAATTTTGCCTGAAGTTTTATCAGCTACTTTTTTAGGAGACTTGGCTTTACCTGTCTTAGCCGAAGTACTGGCTGAATTTTTGGTTGCAGGTTTGATAGCCGCTTTACCTGTCGATGCTTTTTGTTTGTGCTGGCTCACAACAGATTCCAATTCAAAATCGATTTTTCGATTATCCAAATCAACTCCAACTACTTTGACCATCAAATCATCACCCAAGCCAAACACTTTTCGGGTTCTTTCACCAATCAATCTGTGCATAGCAGGTTCAAAGCGATAATAGTCATGAGGCAAAGAAGTAATGTGTACCAAACCCTCAACATAGAGATCATTCAATTCCACAAATAAACCAAAACTGGTCACTGAACTGACGTGACCTTCATATATCCCACCCACCTGATCGCGCAAAAACTCACACTTCAACCAACTGATAACGTCCCGCGTGGCCTCATCCGCACGACGTTCGGTGCGCGAACATTGCTCGCCAAACATCAACATATCACTGATGCTGTAAGGGTAAATTTTTCTTAATGGTATAGCTTTTGCGGACGCAACCCTGCGCACATGTGTAGAAGGCTTGTCACTACGGATAACAGAACGGATTGCGCGATGAACCAACAAATCCGGATAACGACGAATAGGTGAAGTGAAGTGAGTATAAGCATCATATCCCAATCCAAAATGACCATGATTTTCAACTTGATACATAGCTTGTCGCATACTGCGCAACATTACTGTCTGAATCAAATGGGCATCGCTTCTGCCCTGAATCATTTGCATGACTTGTTGATAATCGGCTGAAGACGGCCTGTCACCCCCACCCAAACCAAATCCCAATTCAGCTAAAAATTGTCGCAGGTTCGCCAGTTTTTGTTCTGAGGGACCTTCATGAACACGATAAAGCCCGGTGAGCTGATGCTTTTCAAGAAAAGCGGCTGCACAAACATTCGCACACAACATGCATTCTTCAATTAATTTATGTGCATCATTACGTTTAATCGGAACTATGCGTTCAATTTTTCTTTCGTCATTAAACATGATGCGCGTTTCAACAGTTTCAAAATCGATTGCACCACGCGCATCCCTTGCCTCACGCAAACATTCAAATAATTTTTGCAGTCGTTCAATACCCGGCATTACAGCTGAGTATTCAGCTCTTAACTGATCAGATTCAGCATCCTTACCGCGCAACAGTTTATCCACTTTGGTATAAGTCAATCGTGCATGAGAATGCATCACTGCTTCATAAAACTCATAAGCTGTGATTCGACCTGCCGGGCTAATATTCATTTCGCAAACCATGCACAAGCGATCAACATCCGGATTCAATGAACACAACCCATTGGATAAAGCTTCAGGCAACATGGGCACAACAAAATCAGGAAAATAAACAGAATTTCCGCGTGCAATTGCTTCTTTATCCAGTGCAGAATCAACAGCAACATAATGTGACACATCGGCAATTGCGACAAACAAACGCCATCCACCTCGGCGTTTTTCACAATAAACAGCGTCATCAAAATCACGCGCGTCCTCGCCATCGATAGTAATCAACGGAAGATCGCGCAAATCAACTCGATGTTTTTTGTCCTGAGCAGAAACTTCTGTAGATAATTGTGAGGCTTCTTTTTTTACATCTTCCGGCCAAAAATTCGGAATACCGTGGGCTTGTATCGCTAATTCGATTTCCATTCCGGGAGCCATATGATCACCCAAAACCTGAATCACACGACCAGCCGGTAAACGATTTTTATCTGGCTGCAAGGTAATTTCCACTACCACTATTTGCCCATGTTTGGCGCCGCCGTAGCTACCAAAAGGAACCATGATGTCCTGCGTGATTCGGGAATTTTCCGGCCTGACAAATTGCAATCCATTTTCATTAAAAAAACGCCCCGCCAATTGCGTGGTATTGCGCGACAAAACTTCTATGATTGCGCCTTCTTCTTTACCCCGATACTGTTCACCACTCAACCTGACCAGAACTTCATCTCCATCGAAGACTTTACGCATTTGTCGATTGTGCAGATAAATATCATCGCCGCCATCGGCACGAATCACAAAACCATAGCCATCCCTGTGACCTTGCACCACTCCACGCACCATATCAATTTTGTCAGAACGTACATAAGCATCACGGCGATTACTGATTAATTGCCCATCCCGTGCCATGGCAATCAATCGACGACGCAAAGCTTCAACACGCTCTTCATCCACAATATTCAACATTTCACACATTTGTTCATGTGTGACAGGATGTTCTGCGTTATCAAGAAGTTCCAAAATATATTCGCGACTGGGAACCGGATTTTGATATTTTTCGGCTTCGCGAGCGGCAAAAGGGTCAGCAGGGATTTTTTTTCGTTTAGCCAAGATTCATAGCCTTAAATAAGTCATTTTGTAGTGCTTTCCAGTATAAGCCAGCCAAGTTAACAAACCCACCAGAATATCCAATCCCGGGGTATCCCGGATCTCCATTGACAAGCCCTGATCGGGTATTTATAGTGCGCCACCTCAGCAGTAGCCCCTATGCCCAGGTGGTGAAATTGGTAGACACGCCAGCTTCAGGTGTTGGTGACGCAAGTCGTGAAGGTTCAAGTCCTTTCCTGGGCACCAAAAAATTCCGGATCCAAATAGCTTGTTTCTTTTTTCCAAATAAAAACGCCAGCAGTCGCTGGCGTTTTTTCAATCAGAACATAATCAATCCAACATCGCAATTTGCATTTGTCCCTGATCATTCACTTCCAATACCAATTGAATACCGGTATCAGAAGTCTTTACCACTTTTCCATTTAACAACAATTCTGTTTTGATTGGATATACGCCCTGGGGAACACCTTCAGGTAAAGTAAACGAAAATTCATTTTCATAACTTCCTGCTTTTTTGTTCTTATCATTTACAGCTTTTGTTAACGATTTTAGCTCTTTGGTGTTGTCTTCATTATCAAAAATTGCCATTTTTTCTTCAATCAATGTAGATTTTTCTTTTGCGCCAGGCACAACCACTATGTCAGATTTAATAACCACTTTATTACCGGGTTCAACTACTTTACCTGGCAAGGTATTGGTGACATAGGCAGATGCAAATGCCTCATTGGGCAGATTTTTATGTTCTTTTTTATATTCTTCGGCGACAGAATTCTCGTCTTTGATTTTTTTTGATCTATGCTCGATAACCATATCAGCAATCAGTTTCACAGCTACCGCAACCGCAGCTACTCTTGCAGCAGCTTTCAAGTGCTCGCGATTTTTACATTTTTCATCGCCTTTTTTACACTTGTGAGACTTATCAAAGGTTCGATTTAAATCCTTCAGATCGTAAGCCTGTGTTGATGACGCCAAAAAACAAGCGAATACACAAAAAATGAATATTTTTTTCATAAAAATTACCTTCCTGTTGTTAATGAATGTTAAAACCTGACTCTTTCAATTTTTGTTGTGTTTCCAGCGCTTTTCGTTTTTTAGCAAGCGCATCTTTATTATTAGGCGATAAATCCAGAGCTGATTCTGCTTTGGCAATCGCACAAGCATAATTTTTTTTGCCCATACACACATCAGCTTCTGCTAATAATTTTTTTACTCTGATGGATATTTCCTGTTGTTGCTGCCGGGCAATTTCAGCGCGTTGTTTAAGTGCAATTGCATCAGCATTGGCAGGATCACTCGTTAACACTTCTTCTGTTTTGGATACAGTACAATCGTATTTTTGTTGATTAAAGCAATTATTGGCATCTTGTAAAGACTTGAGGTTAATTGCTTGTTTTTGCGCCAAAACAGTCGCATTTTCCTGCTCGATAGAACGCAGATTATTCTGTAATTGAATCACCGAGGGATGATCAGGATTTACTGTTAACGCTTTATCCAAAAAGGTTCTTACACAGTCAAGATCATTTGCTGCCAAACATTTTTCGCCATCCGCTAACAAAAGCTGTAATGTATCTTCGTTTTGCAATTGATTTGCCATTGCAGCCAACTGCAAACCTCGTGAGTGCTGCCCGTCCAATTTTAAAATTTCCCTGGCTTTAACTTGCACACAGGCTGCATCTTTCACTGAAGCACAATTATCCGCTTCCGTAATTAATCGCGTGATTTGTTTATTTTTTTGGTTCAGAGTTTCAGCTTCCTTCGCTTTTTCAAGTAATTCTTGAGCTTCAGCGTTATGTGAATCAAGATTTACAGCAACCAAACTGGCAGCAACCGCACATTCATAGTTTTGTTCATCAAAACAACTTTTTGCTTCCGATAATTTTTCCTGAATTTTTATTTGTAATTCTTTTTGCGTCTGATATTGATTGTTGGCAAACCAGGCAGCCCCTACCAGTGACACCAGGGTCAAAATAATCGCGGCCTTTACGCCTGTAGAAACAGGCTTGGGAAACAAAGCATTTGCAAATTCATTGACTGTTGCAAAGCGCTCTTTTTTCTTTAACGCCAAACCTTGTTGTAAAACTTTCCATTCCTGATTGGTAAG
Organism: uncultured Cellvibrio sp.; assembly: GCA_946481095.1. The sequence goes on along the minus strand of CAMLML010000011.1, from coordinate 52,244 downwards.
GTTCGCAGGTCGTTTGGGTTTTGCATCTTTCGCCAAAGCATCCAAAGCAGAGCGGTTGTTGAATGGATGACGCCCCGCCAACATTTCATAAACAACACAAGACAGTGCGTAAACATCGTCTGAAAAACTGATGGGTTCATCGTTTATCATTTCAATCGTCGCATAAGCTGGCGTCAAAGCACCCAACTGCCCCGCATCAAATTTATGTTTTTGAGCTTCCTTGGACGCAGCGCGAGCAATACCAAAATCCAATACTTTGGCATGTCCATCAGCGGTCACAAAAATATTTCCGGGTTTGAAATCCGCATGAATCAGATTGCGTTGATGTGCGTAGGAAAGTGCAGCGCAAATATCTTTGGTGATAGCCCAGACTTTATCTTTGGGTATACCTATATCCCTGTGTTTGCGAATCAATTGGTCAAGTGGTTCACCCTCCAATAACTCCATTGTCATATAAAGAGTATCGCCATCCCGGTCAAAATCATGAACGGTCACTATATTAGGATGAGCCAGGGTTTGTGATTTTGCCGTTTCTTGCTGCAAGGTAATAAAAGCATCGGGATGATCCCGAAAATCCTGATTCAATACTTTGGTCGCTATATAAGGGTTAGGATCTTCAGCCTCAACTTTTCTAAGATCCCTGGCTTTGTACACTGTTCCCATGCCTCCATGCCCGAGTACAGAATCCAGCAAGAAACGCTTTTTAAGAAGACGGCCAACACCGTCCCCTTTTTTTGATTGTTCAGCCAAGGCTTTGGCTTTGGCGAAACCTGCAGAATGGTTATGTGAAACCGAATATTGGGTGAATTGGGTTTCCTGCCCTTTATCAGGAGCACCTGCGTCAGTAACCGGACTCTTTTCCACAGGAACAGGTGAAGCATCACCAACCTTGGTTTTGGAAGATGAACCAGACATAACCTTTGTACGATCATCGGGTGTGGACACTGCTTTCCTCTATATCGTCATTAAATTTATATTGCCCCTGTAAAATACCTTTTCAGGGGGGAAACAAATGCGACAGCCGCACATTTATACACAATCAGCGCTTCAAGGTGAACCCTTCATAGTGATTGCCCATTTTTACATAAACAGGGGCTGTTGACATTCACTTTCAAATCAGCATAATGTCGCGTCCTTGGTTCCAGACCCCCTTACTGAATTAGAGAATATACAGGAGCACTACGGTGGCAAATACTCCCCAAGCAAAAAAACGCGCGCGCCAAAACGAAAAAGCTCGCAAGCACAACGCAAGCATGCGCTCCATGGGGCGTACTTACCTGAAGAAAGTGTTGAGCGCTATAGCAACTGGCGACAAAGCAGCAGCTCAGGCTGCTTATGTTTCTGCAGTTGCTGTTATTGATCGCATCGCAGATAAAGGTTTAATCCACAAAAACAAAGCAGCTCGTCACAAGAGCCGCCTCAATGCCAAATTAAAAGCTATGGCTGCTTGATTAAATTTTAGATCAAATAAAAAAACCGGCACTTCGCCGGTTTTTTTATTTTTAGAGGCAATTTTTTATACTGAGTGATTGAAACCTGACCTAAGTCCCCTCCACTATGAGGACAGACGTATGGTTTTAGGCACAATTCGAGCAAAAATTTACGGGGTGATTAACACCAAAGGTGGCGTAGGCAAGTCCACTCTGGCAGCAAATTTGGCCGCTATGCTCGCGGATATGGGCAAAGCCACTTTGCTGGTTGATGGCGATCAACAACAAACCCTCTCCCGTAACTACCCCATCATAGATCGCGCACCCGGCGGACTGATTCAGGTCTTTCGTTCCGGCACTACCGAGCACTGTATCTCCCGAACCCATATCAACAACCTCGACATCATCATCAATGATGATCCCCGAAACGACATCATCCCGACCTTCCTGCGCGAATCCATTACCCATTTCTTACATTTGCGCAAAGCCCTGCGCAACTTGCGGGGTTACGACTATGTGATTGTCGATACGCAAGGTGCCAAAGGTGTGGTGCAAGAGTCGGTGATTTTAACCGTGGATACCATTTTGAGTCCTGTCGTTCCACAACCCTTGGATACGCGCGAATTCGTGTTGGGTACGGTGGAATTTATTCATAAATTTCGCGAAACCTATGAATTGCTGGTCTCAGGGCAACCCATTCCCCCGATGCGGGTGGTGATCAACCAATGGGACAGAAGCAAGTCCGCTGATGAAGCCGTGCGTTATTTGCGAAGCGAGTCAGACAAGCAGCTGGATGGTGCGATGACGGTGCTCAATACCCTGATCCCGGATCTGCAAATTTATGCGGATGCAGCGGGAGTCGGTTCACCGGTTCACCGTGAGGAAACCCGTCGTCGCGGCCCTACCCGTTCTGCCTGCGAAACCATGTTGCAGTTGGTGCACGAACTGGAGCCAAAACTCCTGGATCTGGCACCGGTGTGGAAATAGGAGTCCGCCATGAACCATCTGGACACTGATTTTGACACTGCTGAAGAACAAATCGATTGGGTCGATCAAGTCAATTCACCTGCTTTAGTGCCAACCGTACTTGTGTTGGGGATAACGCGCGCAGGCAAAACACGCCTGGCTGACATAGAGATCGCCAACCGAAATTCCAATTCGGAAATCGCACCAACGGCCTTTCACAACCATAAAATCCAGGAGGATGTTGTATGAAACAACGGCTCGATTTTAATTCAATTATTGGTAACGCCAACGTATTCACCTCCGATGACTCAGCCGTGTTGCCTGATCCCGGTCAGCCAACCCGCATTCGTGTGAATCTCACACAGGTGATTGCATTTAAAAACAACCCGCGTAAAACCCGTAATCCCAAATACGATGAAATTAAAGAATCAATTCGATCTTCAGGACTCGACACACCACCGGATGTGACACGCGAAAAACCCGGCGAGCCGTACATGATTCGCAACGGTGGCAATACACGCCTTGAAATTTTGAACGAACTTTATGCCGAAACCGGCGATAAAAGATTCTTTGAATTCGATTGTATTTTTCATCCCTGGACGAATGACTTTGATTTGTTTATCCGGCATGTCAAAGAAAATGAAATGCGCGGTCAAATGTCATTCATCGAACGTGCATTGGCGGCCAGAAAAGCGAAAGATGAAATTGAAAAAAATGAAGGTAAATCCATTTCGATCCGTGAGTTATCCAGAATACTCACAGATAAAGGTTGGCCAATTGATCAGAGTAATTTGGGCCAATTACTTTATGCTGAAGAAACATTATTACCGTTGATTCCCAATGCACTTTGGGAACTAAAAATTGGTATCGATAGCGCCAAAAAAATCCGAAAAATTCTGGATTTTTGCGAATCTTATTGGAAGCAAGTCGCCACTGCTGACGATGGCGACTATAGAGAATTACTGACGCGCGTTTGTAATCGCATTGATAATGACGCGTTCTCAATTGATCGTTTGGAATATGAATTATGTGGTGAAATTGCACGTGCTATGGGCGGCGGTGTGTCATCGGTGCAATCCCAAATTCAAGCGTTGGCTGAAAAAATCATTGAACCGGCCGCACTGACACGCCCAAGCACCATGGCCGACATTACCAATTTGCCAGCGCAATCGTTTACTCATTCGATTGCCAAAACCAAAGCGGCAAAAGAGAAAACCAACAAGGCTTCTGTTGACACAAAACCGGCCCCACTCTCTCCTGCACCAGAAAAAGCAGTCACAGAAGACCCTTTTGCACACCTGCCAAAATTTGAGTTTCCCCTGCCACGGGATTTTGATTTTGTGAATTCATTGTCAGTGCCGGAATTAAAATCATTGGCTTATCAAAAAGTCTGTGAATGCCTGGTACTTTGCCCGGAAACACCTCAATCACAGATAGAGTTTGTCGTTGAAAAACCTGAATCTGTGTATGGGTTTGAAATACAGTTAACCCAACTACAAACCCAACAATTGGATCAGAATCCAAAATACCTCGGACTCATTATTTATATCCAGTCACTCTGTGTTGATACCAAAGATTGTGTGCAGGCCACCAAAAAATTGTTGCGACAATCGGGGAGTTTATCCGCAGAAGAAACCGTCGGCTGTCTGATCAATTTTATGCAGTTCCGTCTGGAAAATTTAATTCTGCTGACCATCAATCATGAAGCGCGATATGCCTGGACACTGGCGTTAACGCAACTGGAATACCTGATGGCCGCCTTACTCACTTACAACGGATTTCAAGGATGATAATCATGCAGCAATCCAACCATTATATTTCCTGGATTAACCAGGCCGCTATTCTGGCAGCGGCGAATGCCCTACGCTCCAATGATATTGAATTAATTCACCAATTGGGCCTTGAAACTCTCGATAAACCCACAGCGGAAAAAATCAAACTGATCACCGCCGATCATTTGATTTGTATTAATTCGTTCAAAGGTTCGTTACTCAAAATGTTGGTGGATCCGAAACAAATAAAATTGTTTCTGGATTTTGCCAAAAATAAAACGGAAGACGAAGACCTGGTGGATAAAGCAATCCTGGCCGGATTACGTCAACCGGCACTCGAAGAACTCAAGGCTATTTCGCGCCGTGAATATTCCATTCGTCGCGAGCGGTTGGGTTTACCTGAAGCCAAAGCTGGACGACCTGAAACACTCACTGAAGCCAATGAGCTGATGGTGTTACGGGCATGGAACCAGCTGAATAACGTTGCCGATCCACTGGAGCGGTTATTGGCTGTATATGAACAAACACGGATCTCCCTGGACAGTGCGTATCTGTCCATCAAAGCACTGGCCTAACAGAATAATGAGACGCGCTATGGCAGAGACCCCTGATAAACCGGATGCGATGGAAATACTGAATAAACGCATCCGTCGGGCTGAAGCAGAACTGATTACCAAGCGAACTCCCTCGTCTGTCTACGAAGAGGAAATCGCGGTGTTATTTACCGGCAATCAGCATGATGCAATTCCGCGCAGCATGATTCTTAATGAAGATTTATCGCCGCAGGAACGCATCACCTGGATGGTGTTACGCACGGGTACCACCGATCCCACCAAACCCGGCGCCATTGCCAAACGTTCCGATCTGGCACGGGCAATCGGGGTGTCAGCACCGACTGTCACCACCCATCGTGCCATGTTGCGCGTCCATCGTTGGGTGACACACTGCAAGCATGTGCGCAATCACGGAAAATTTATCGGTGATATTTATTTGTTGCACGATGATCCGCTTTCCCTGATTACCACGCTGGAAATTGATCCGACCTACATCCAATTTTTGGAACTGCAACAGCAGTCCGGCAATAAACGGTTGCGAGCCGCCGCTAGTCGAATCTTGATGGAAGTCGCCGCTCTTCTCTCGGACAGTCGGACAACCGAATTGGAACTGCTTGAAAACCGGATGAATCGATATAAACAACACGACCAGAGCAAAATTTTTTCTCCGGTTGAGATGAATGAATCGATGGATGATGCCAATCCAGACCAACAAACCATTCCGTTTGACGACTCATCAAGGGGTTCAGACCAAGGCATTTCGATAGAGCATGACGACCAGAGCAAAAATTTTTCTCCGGCTGATCCTCACCAGAGCAAAAAATTTGCTCCGGACGAGAAAGAAATTTTTTACCTTAGTAGTAGTTACTCTGGTAGTAGTGGTAGTACAGATATTCCTGATCGCGCGCGCGAAAAATTGTCACCTGGCCGTTTGCAGCAAATTAACACCTACCGACAATTGCGTCACAACGCTGCTGGAGTTTACGGGCGTAAGGGTACCGATAGCATTGAAGGCTTGATTGATACCCACTTCCCTGAATTTGGCCATCCCCTGCTCTTGTCCTACCTGACGGCCAGCACCACTGTGCCGGGTGTACTGATCATTCAACGCAAATTGGTGACTCTGGCGGTCGAGGAACGGTTTGTCCTGATGGCCCAAATGATTGGCCGGTTCGCCATGGCGGTGCACGGTTGGGCAGACCCCATCCGCAATTTGCAGGGTTATATCAACTCCCTCATCCAAGCCGTAACAGACGGCAAATTCACACCGGACGAATGGGCGATTGAGGTAATTGCGTTGGTGGAAGAAAACAAACCTCCACGTTTTGAGGACAGTCCCGAGCGAATGACCCATCGAAAACTGACGGGTTACTACACGGAGCAGGAAAGTTATGCCGTGAAGTTTGAGAAGTGGAAGCAAGGGAAGGAATGGTTTTGAGTGAGGTAGGCTACCTCACGGTTTGAAAAATGGATGCGCGGAAAGGAGTGTTTTGAGTGAGGTAGCCTACCTCACGGTTTGAAAAATGGATGCAGGAACGGAATGGTTTTAAAAGTTGGGTAGCCTACCTAACTTTTGGTAGGTCAGGATAGTTTGAGAGTTCGGTCAGTGACCGAACGGTTTGAGAAATGCAAATAGGAACGGAATGGTTTTGAGAGTTCGGTAGCCTACCGAACTTTTAGGTAAAGAGCAGAAACAGCGTGATATTCGTGTCTCGGGACACGGAATTCTTGAGTGAAAGTATCAATAAAACATTTTTTGGAGGCAACAACATGAGTGACGAAAAATTACAAAAAGTGAGAAAAACAAAAGTGTCAGGTGTTGCTAACAACACGACACTGCAAGTCGAATCAGAAACGACAACACCCAAGGCGAAACTGGAAAAAGCATTTGAGGCTGTCAATCCGGTAACTGCCATTGATGACCATGATCCTGACATTGTGTCTGCTGAAAACAGGAATCTGTATCTGAAAACCAAACCGATGCAACATTGGAACAAAAAAGGTTTGTCGGAAGCTGAAGCCGGTATCGAATCCATCGATATGATTCCGGGCAAATTGGAAATGAAAGCCAAAGTTAAATTGCATACGAAACTGACAATCAATTTATTTCGTGGGCGTCAGGCGGTACCTGAAAAAAACATCAGAGGCATCATCGGGCTTGCTCGATTTGCACGTCAAACCGCGTTGGTATGGTCTGCCGCCGCCATAGACGATCCCTATGCCGATCAATGTCTAATTGATATTGAAACTGCCTGGAATGATGCCAGGAATCTGATTGAGGCTCGAACCAAATCGTTAAAGGAATTATTAAACGGCATGGAGGATTTTGAAGTGGAAACGCAAGCCAGTATCAATCCGGTTACGATTGAACTGAATTTCTATTCGCCATGGGGTTATCGCGGTGCATTGTTGTTGCGTGACCTGGACAAATTAATTCTGCTGGCGATGACGGGCAAACATATCGGTTTGATTTTGGATTCTGATTGGGATCGAATCGTAACGGATTCATTACGCGCTGTGCGCCACATGTTTGCTGAAGTATTACACTGGCGACACACCGCTGTTACTCGGCAAGACCTGCTCACTAACAACAAAGTCGCGCAGAGAGCCAAACAAAAATATCTGCAAATAAAACAAATCAAGGCTGGATATCTGGATTTGAGCCGTGACGTATTTGACGGGAATCTGCGTGCGGAGTTGAGTCCGCAAAATCGGGTACAAGAAACTGCCAAACGTTTACAACAGGAACGTGATGCAAAGGAGCAGTACAAACTAAGTCAGGAATCGGCAGAAACTGAATAATTTTATCGGAAACTGTATTTCAACAGAGTGTGAACAGATGAATAAAAGCACGGCGAAAAAAAATGTAATGACTGAATCTACTGTTGGATCCGTCCATCCTTTAAAAGGCCTTTTAATGGATAAGGGCGCGGACGGATTGGAACAGATGTTTCAACAAACTCAGCAGCGCTTGATTGATATCCAAATATCAATGAAAGAATTGCTTGCCTGTCACAGCGCTGTTCGTGATGAATTGGGCGTGAACTGTTTGAATCTTATTTTGGTTAGAAAATTAAATCCTGGCGTCATCAGTGACGAAAATAACCCCATTGAATTACTGACCTATGAAGAACAGTGGTGTGCCCAATTTATGGAGTGGAGAGGATCGGCTGAATGGGCGACGACATATGGATACAACTCGCGGATTGGAATACGGGTATTTCCGTTTGAATTGAAATCTGTTCATACACGCCAAGTGAAAGAATTCATATTTAAACGAAATAAAAATTATTACGAAGCACTACTGGCAATCGAATCTATGCGTGTAACGCTCAATGTCGGGGCGAGGATGCTGAGAAAACAAATGACCGAACTGGCTTCTGTTCGTGATGAGAAAATGGGTTTGCGCGAATTTGAATTGCCTGCCGTCAGTCGTTATGCACAACGATTGATTAAAACATTACATCATCCAGAAGGATTGGAAGCAGCAATGAATGCGTTATTATGAGTACAGTCATTTGCGAAATAGTTGTTAGAAATAATTTTAGCTTTTTTCATAAATAGTTCTGTAGCCGAGATGAATAATGTCTGTGATACACAAAGATAAATTTAAAAGGATCAGCAAAGTGACAGTGTTTTGCCCACGTGGTTGCAATCAGATTAGCGTGAATTCAAATGAACCCTGGGATGAATGTGGTGCATGTGGGCAGCGAATGACTGCAGCTGCAGAAGAATCGTATTTTGAAGGTTTAATCCTGTCAGGTCAGTATTATGAAAAAGGTGATTGAAATCGACGATGCAACAGTTTATGCAATCAAAGAATTACGTGCCGAGAAGAAAAAATACGAATTATTTTTAAAGGAAAGTAACTACGGCGAATTAACCACCTCAACAAACAACATAAAGATTTTAGAGTCTTATATAGCAACAAAAATACTGGAACAAGCCAAATCCGGAGATTGAATTATGTCAGGCATTGAAATGTTTTCAAATTTTATTCTGACGTTGTCTCTATGACTTCGTCCATCCCTTTAATGAATTTTATTGTTGTCAGAAGTCTTGCGGCAAGTTTTTCAGCAACGTCCAGCGTGAGGATTATGGATTACTCATCTCTTGTTGGTAAATGTTGTATTACTTCAATATCTCGATTGTCATCAATTACGATATGACAATCCAATCTATTATCAGCGTCAATGAATATCATATGAAAAGCCTAAAAGTCTTTTATCAAGTACTGGATCAGGAATACGATGCAGTAGAAGCTATTCAAATTACAAAAATATCAGATGTGCTCAAACAGCAAGGATTATGGGATAAGCCAATTTTAAGTGCAAGGCACTTGGATGCTATTGTCAATATCGTGAAATGTCACGCCAGCTACTCAGTACCAATTCGCTACACCGTCTCGTTAATCAGTCAGTTATTGGATATCGACATTACCGATATTTGTGACAAAGCTGGAGTACACCGAAATTATCTCAACAACACCTTGAAAGGCATTCATACCCCAACAGACAAAGTGGTCAATGTTGTTTCCAGTATGTTGGGCTTTAATCCATGGGATTTTGCAGAGTGGAAAGAAATCGAAATTCTCAATACGGAAATTATTCCAATCAAACAAGCTGAGGATATTGGAAGATGAGCAACCAGATTATTGTTACCTTTGTGTTTTTGTTTTCTGTTGCAGCATTTTTCATGTTGGTAAAATTTACCACAAATAAATACAGCGCAACTATCAAAGAACTGGAAAAAGAGGGATACAAGACATTGGATAAGATTATTGACGGTCAGCGATGGACAGGAACTAATTTAAAACTGATACACAGCAAAATATTACCTGAAGGGGTTGATGGAATAGCTTTTAGGGAACAGCTTTGTCGCAGCTCTGAGGGTAATTTCATTTTGCTGAAAGTCACAATCGAAGTAAGAAACAAGCGGGTGTTAATTGAGAAAGCAAGCCCGATAAACGAGCGTGAAGCAGCCAGATGGATGCAGCCGTACTCCGAGGCTTATATTGCAACTTTTGGTCAAATTAAAAATGGGTAAACGCAAACCTGCAGAAGAATTCAAACAGGGTATCCGCCAGACTGGGTATTAATCCCTGGTTGTATGCACATGATGCGGAAGTAGTTGTTATGAAGCGTGAGAGTCTAATCGTCGTTTAACAATCTGTGTCACGGGACACGGATTGTTTGATGAAAAATAAGATCAAACAACTAAGATGGAAACCAGAAGGTCTTTTAGCAACCTCTGACATTCTCTTCGGACAACCTCATGTCGCCGTAAGATCTTCTGAACCTAATTTAATATTCACACCAATGAATCAGAGGAACCAAAAAGATGGATAACAAAGTGCTAAACGATATTATTGATTACGCTACAAAACGACTGAATGCTGAATATGGTTATTGCGGTGTCGCTAAAGGGGAGAAAATGGCGATGTTAAATTCAGAAGATCGCAAAGGCTCAGACATTATGATCAAAATTGAATTGAAGCCAAGCGAATGAATTTTTCTAAATATGAAACCATTCTAGCACCGTTACTTTTTATATTGATTACCTCTTTAATCTCTTTCGTGCTGTTGATGGGATTTTCTTTTCCCAAGGAAATTCCTATTTATTCACAAATTATGCTCATGGCGTTTATCACATTGGGTGGAGTTGCTTTCCTGTTACAAATGGACAAATTGCTTTATTCCATAGCAGGATTTTCCGGGATTCTTTGCAGTGTCATTTATGTGACCAACAAATATTTTATTTATTAAGACATAAAAGCAGTGGAACCAACAAAATGAAAAATGCAATAGAAAATAAGTGGTTTATAAAATATTTTGAGAAAACGATTATTCTCTCGGCAACCTTGATTGCGTTGATTCTTTGTCTCTATGTAGCTGTAAAAGAACCAATACTGCCACAGGTTATAGAAGGTTATGAATCTCAGGTTGAATTTGAGTTAACTGGTCAATTGGCGGAATCGATGGATACTTCGGTGGGGTGGGCGTTCTTTGTGGCTGGCACATTTGAGGGTGAAGCCGTTTCAGGACATTTCGAAACTGCGGATTTTGATTGTCCAGTGACGATTAAATTCCAGGCCATCGATCATGTTCTCCGCTATGCAATCAGTGAAGACGCGATGACGCATTATGCAAAAGACCGGTCGGATAAATGTGTCCAGCATTATGTAGACACCATTATCCCTAAATTTTCTCAGGAATTTAATGTCAAACAAAAAAACAGAGCAAGTTATCAATCATTGACACTTAAATCCGAAACAGCAGAAAACGATGACAATGGCAAAATGCATCAAGCGATTGGTTCAAATAAATCTGAAGACGACAAAGAGAGCAGTCAAATCAAAAATTATCACTGTGTAGAGAAAAGGTTTATAAAAAAAAGAAAGGATGGACCTGCTCCACCTTTTCCACAATTTTACGAAGATAAAGAGATTTGTGTTACGTATGAGTTGATCGATGTTGAAAAGACATCTGACAATGTCGAAAAAGAAAGTCTTCAAAAATGAATTCCCTAATTTTACTGCCATGAATAAACAAGCAGAAAAACTCCTGATCAAACTTTCTGCATCCCTTTCATTGGGCGATCAACTTGAACTATTGGAACGGTTGATTGTGGATGAACAGGTATCGACCTCAACCATTCAGGAGGCAATTGGTTGGAAGGACTATCATATTCGCCACCTGGTTCGACTGATTAATAAGCTGTGCCCCGAAGTGCGATACCTGATCAGTCAAAACAAAGTCACCTTTAGCCTGGCGAGAGCTTTGGCATCACTGCCCGAGTCCAAACAGGAAGATGCCGTCAGAACAGCGATATCGCGCAAAATTTCCGTTCATAATTTTCGTAAAAAATTATCAAAATCGACCAATACAAAATTGGTAAAAGATCTGGCCAGGCAAGCCGATATTTTTTCAGGTCAAACGGGCCTGGATATTGAAATAGTCCCGAAAAAAAATAACGACTATGCCGGTTCCTGGATCATCCATTACCACGACCTGGATATGTTCGACACCATCAAAAAACGATTGCGCGTCAAAGACGATTTTTAACGCCGTAATCTGCACAGGCAATTCCGCATTGTTTACTGATTTACGCAGCACTCGCCGTTAATCTGACACCGTTGCAAGCCACAATGTCATGCAACATCACTATACGTCTTAGCCCTCTTCGCGGAGGGCTTTTTTATTCCTCATTATTCTGCACAAAGCAATATCAGATTGTTTGCGGAATTCATCCCGCATTTTTAGCACACTGGACCCGCAATTACTTTTTTTAAATTGAGGACAAGTGTATGCGTAATTTTTTTGCAAGCGAAGGTAACATCGGACAAGAACCCACATTGAAACAACAACCGATCGAAGGCGGTGTGCGGTCTGTTCTGGAAGTAAACGTCAAATTTAACTACGACAAATTAAATAAACAAACCGGCGAATATGAAGATCGCGGCGGATTTTGGGCCAAGGTCACACTGTGGGGAAAACGAGCTGAAAACAATTTCAAAATACTGAAAACCGGTATGCGTATTCTGGTCGTGGGTGAAATATCACAACATGACTACGTATCCGAATCAGGAGAGCGTGCTGGTCAAACGATTACCGCAACGGAAATCAATGCCAATCATATCGCACTGGTACTCACCAAAAGTATTCAGGGTGTTCAGTTTGTTCGAGGCCAACAAGAAGACCCCGACGAATTTGATTCTGATTCCAATTAACACCAGAGGGATTTGTCATGAGTCAAATATTGATGATTGTGGAAAGCCCTAACAAAGCTAAAAAAATTCGTGGTTTTTATCCTAACTTCCAGATACTCACTACCGTTGGTCATTTTAGGGATTTACCGCCGGATAAAATGGGTGTGGAACCTCCCACCCATAAACCACAGTATGAAATTCTGGATGGCAAACAGAATGTGGTTAAACAAATTAAAGATGCGGCAAAAAACGCATCGACCATCTATGTAGCCACTGACCCTGATCGCGAGGGCGAAGCCATTGCAGCACATGTGGTGAATGTCCTGGGTAAAGACCATCGTCAGAAAATTTCCCGCATTACTTACACCGAGGTGAGCAAGCGCGCGATTGATGATGCGATTAGCAACAAACGGCAAATTAACTGGAAAATGGTAAGTGCTCAGGAACTCAGGCGAGTTATCGATCGGTATGTTGGTTATTTGATATCACCTGAACTGACACGACGTCTGCGCAAGCCTGGAACACAATTAAAATACTCTGCAGGCCGTGTACAAAGTATTGCGTTACGCTTGGTCGTTGAACGCGATCTTGAGCGATTGAACTTTACACCGCGTGAACATTACGGAGTTGAGTTAACACTGGAAGCCAAAAATACAAAATTCAAGGCGTTGTGGAAACCGGAATTGGCGAAAGATACCTTGATGATGGATAAGGGTTTGGCTTACCAGGTGAAAGAGCGCACCAGCAAAGTTCAACTCTCCACTATCTCCAAACGTGAAAATGATATTGCACCTCCCAAACCACTGATCACCAGTGATTTTCTCAAGCTGATGTCCAGGCAATACAAAATGTCGGCGAAGGTCGCCATGGATGTTGCACAGAGATTATTTGAACAAGGACTCATTACTTATCATCGTACCGATAGTCACGACATGTCAGCCGATTTTGCCTACACAGTGCGTGAATTTGCACTACGCAATAAATTGCCACTGCCCGATAAGCCTTATCAATATAAAGCCGGAAAAAATGCACAGCAAGGCCATGAATGCTTGCGTGTTACGGATATTAATTTAATTAACCCGCGCATGGTGGGTGTTGATGACCAACAACTCATTAATGCCTATCAGTTGGTCTGGAAATATTCGCTCGAATCTCAATTGAATCACGGCAAAAATCAGATAGTGCGTTATGAGTTTATAAACTCAGTCAAAGATTCTTTTGTCAGTCAATCCACACGAATGACGCAGGCGGGTTGGCGACATGTGGCCAAACGATTTATCCAGGAATTGCCTGATCCGGATTCTGAAAATACCGATGATGAGGTGGCCGTATTACCCGAGCTTTATTCGGGTGATGTCATCAATCTGTTACAAGCAGATGTGTTGGTTAAATTCACCGAAAAACCGGCGCAATTTAACGAAAGCAGTTTGATTGAAACACTGGAGAAAATGGGAATTGGCAGACCCAGCACCTATGCCCAAATTATCGAAAACCTGGTTGATCGCAATTACGTCGAGCGTGAAAAACATCTCAAGTTGCAATCAACTGATATCGGTAAAAAAGTGGTGGAAACATTGAAATCCCGTTTTTCATTTCTGGAATACGATTACACCGCCAAAATGGAGTCGGACATTGACAAAGTGGCCTGCGGTGAATCGGATTATCTATCCATTATTACTGCTGCATACGAAGCGCTCAGTGCAGAGGTGAATGTATTTCGTGATTCCGATGCAGCCACTTCTTTTCGTGTGACTGATGGCGACAACTGCCCTCAATGCCAGGTCGGGAAAGTCGCCGTAATGTCGTTCAACAATTCCAGTAAAAAAAATTCCGGACGCCAATTTATTGGTTGTTCGAATTTTCCAACCTGCAAATTTTTTCAATGGGTTCAATAAATCAGGAGAATGTATGAAATCAGTGTTGCTATTCAGTTTGACAGTATTGTCGATTCAATGTGTTGCGGAAAACGTTAAAACCGATCGCTACACCCAGATGAGTATCGAACCGCGTTTGGAACAACGCGAGCCGCTTAAATCCGTTATCAATATTCATTTTAGTCAAAACATCAAAACCGTCGGCGAGGCCATTAATGAATTGCTGAAAGGTTCCGGCTATCAATGGGTGAGTAATGAACAGGATTCACGACTACTGCAGTTGGAATTGCCTGGTATTAATCGTGCTCTGGGGCCAATCCGATTGAATGAAGCATTAAAAGTGTTGGCCGGAAGTTCGTGGGATCTTGCAGTGGATCCACTGAATCGAACTGTTCAATTTATCGTTGTGCAATAAATTAAAGGAGAAATCAGATGTTGATATTAACAAGAAGGATTGGAGAGACAATCATCATTGGAGATGACATTGAAGTGACCGTCCTGGGTGTCCAGGGCACTCAAGTTCGTGTCGGCGTAAAGGCACCCAAAGATGTTGTGGTTGATCGCGAAGAAATTCGCATGAAGCGCAATGCTGAAAAGCAAATCAAGCGTGCCAGTTAACTTTATTACATAAACCCATTAAACAAAACAGGAGTTTTTATGAAACTTTTTAATTCGATTGCCTCTATTTTTTCTGTTGCCGTTATTCTGGGATTGTCCGGATGTGCCGCAACCAATGTTGCCCTCACCAAAAAAAATCTGGATGTACAAACCCGAACCAGCACTGCGATTTTTATTGACCCGGTGGCACCCGCCAAACGCACGATATACATCGATGTAAAAAGTGGTGTGCAGGAATTTGATCGCGTTGTATTTCGAAAACTGTTGAAAGACAGCTTTGCGGTGAACGATAACCAGTATCGAATTGTGGATGATCCGGAGACAGCGCAATTCACTTTGTCCGCTTATGTGTTGAATCTGGAAAAAGCATCACCTTCTGCAGCTGAAACAGCATTGGGCAGAGGTTTTCAGGGCGGCGGCTTGTTAGCAGGTGCGGCGATTGGTGCTGCCAGCCAGGAATCCTGGAAAGGTGCAGCGGCAGGCGGCATTTTGGGGGCTGGTGTGGATATGGTATCCGGCGCCCTGGTCAAAGACGTGACCTACATGCTGGTGGTGGATGTACAAATTAAAGAGCGCGCCAAAAGTGGCGTGGTAGTCACACGCGACACGTCAATTAAAACCAATGTCTCGGATGAAGGTTCGGTGTATCAATCCTCAATCGAACAATCCAATCAAAAAGAATACCGTACCCGTATCGTGACCACTGCCAACAAAATGAATTTGAAGTTGGAGGAGGCCGCACAACCTATGTATGAAAAAACCTCCGCTGCTATGAGTGGGTTTTTCTAATACAGAGAAAAGAATGCCGTTACCCTTGGGTAACGGCAGGTGGTAAATAGTTGAATAAGAGCGCACGCTTTATGAATACGGTAGTTTTATATTTCAAAAATAATCGAAATAGCGGTTTGTTTCTATTTTTCTGTTTCCCTATTCTCGTTAAACACGTTAAGACCCTTTGATATGAATAATCCGGCCACTCTACACAATCCACCACTGCGTAATTTACTCAGTGAAACAGAAAACATGCAGGTTGATGCCTACCTGCGTCGATTCAATTTAATGCTGTCTACTGTTGTAACACTCAATCAGGCTGAAAAACAGGAATTAGTTGAAGGTCACAAAGCCTTATGCCGGTTGTTTTATTCTACCCTGGGCATCGATGGCCATGATCGATCATCTGTTTCGTCTGATAAAGCTTGAATGTCGAATGGCTTTTTTTAAAAGACCTCAACACGACTGGTCAGGATTTGAAAAGCTGATCTTGATTGCGTGTGTTCCTGCAGTGCAATTTTTAGCGTGGCTCTATGTGCATTTTGTGAGTTCCCATTTGCATCTTTCAAATGCCACTACGCTTGAATTAATTATGGGGTTTGTCTGCAATTTTTCGCCGGTCGTGTTATTGCCACTCTGGGGATGGACACTATCCCTACTCTTTTTTAATAAACCTATCCGAAAGCATAAATAAGATGATCCACTTCTTTTGCAGCAAGAATACAACCGGTTATGGCTGCACGTTATTCGCGATGAAGCAATCGATTGACATCCAGCATGAGTCGATTTACCCAAGAACGATTAGAATATTTTTAGTATGAGGCAAACAAATTGATTAATTTGCTCGATTGTATTGATGGTGATATCCATATTAATAATGAATGCAATGCCTGGCTGTTGAATCTTTTACAATTGTTGGAGCCGTTTGATTGCACATCTGTCATCCGGTTGGGAGCCTATAATTACGGTGCTTCAAGTCACATTACTATCGATTTACTGTCAAACGAATCGCGAGATAAATACCTCGCAATCACTGTATCATTTTCAAAAAACGAAATATTTTTACCAAAACCCTCTTTAGAACAAATGGATTTATGCTTGCCTGGAATTGTTGATGCTTTTTGGCTAATTAAATCAATTGCCCATTCAACGAAAGCCAGAATTGACTTTTAAGTTTCAGTCAATTTTTGTTTTTTAGGGTAAGCTATGCGAAAAACAATGTGGCTTAGTGAATCAATCCTGACATTAAAGCTTTTCCCATTTTGATCAAGACCGCCTAGCCAATACACTTTAAGATAAGGTTTGTTTTCGGTGTCACGTTCCAATTCATCGACCATATTTTTTAATCGATTACCGTAATGGCTCTTTCGAATCTGTTCGCTTGAGATATACAAAATGACAGGCTTGTCATCATGTTTATCAATAAAACTCAACGAGAAGCCTGCTCCATATCGTTTATACAATCTTGCTCCACCATGCAAGATGACGAACTTATCTTGAGTGGCATATTTAAGCTGTTTGAAAAATTGTTTAAACGTGGTGATACCATACCCGGAAATTGTTATATTTTCATTCAAGGAATTTGCTTCTTTCAATTCTTCGTAACAACTCACAAGAGACTCCATGCTTGTAGCCGTTGAACCTGCACCACGTATGTAAGATCGCAATCTTTCTTTTTTGGCTTCAGGATCTTTTTCTTTCCTTATTGTGTTCAGCTCATCGACCAGAGATTATTCGTAACCTCGTCCTCTGGAACAATAAAGCGAGTGATAAGTCGCTTTATCTTGCGACTTAACTTGTATTGATGTGACTGCTTGATTTCCTCTGAGACAGGTTCATCCAAAATAGTATTTATGAATACCCACTCACACGTCTCTATATGTTCATCCAGTTTTCTGTAATGAGGGCTTTTTTCGATATTTTCATCTTCTGGCAAATATTGGTGATTAACAGCAGTGACTCTTACCCCATTAGGAATGCTGTTACGGCAAGCAGGATCTGAACAGAGAAAATGAAATTTTGTGAATTTTTCTTGTTGTGAAAATGCCAAACAAGCTTGATATATATCAATTGTTTTATTCAATTCCACACAATATGCCAAGTCTATTCTCATCTAATTTTTTTACCGGAATTCGTTTATTCGCTTGATTTTTAGTGTTGATTTGCTAAAAATGGTTTGTTTTCGATCATAATCGAACTCTTCATAAAGATCACCATAGGCACATTTTTGTGATCGCACCGCAAGGTGACGCCTATCTTCAGATCACCCTAGGGGAAAAACTCCCCGACGGGATGTTTCTTCTGGGTTTTTTATTCACCAACAGGAGAAACTACATGAGCAATCCATCCGAATTACATAATTCCGATTTACACGTTTTAAAATCCGCTGCCGGTTTTTACATCGGCAGAACGGACTCCGAGGGTTTTCCCTATTCCAGAAATTCTGTTGAATATTGGGGTAGACAAACCGATGCCCAAACTGCGTTAGATACTGGTAATTTTACTTATCGATCTAACCCCTAACCTGGAGAAAATGATGGGCATCATTATTAACATACCGACTCAACAAAATAGTATTGGCGATAGTTTTGAAGCCATGAACTTTGAGTTGGCCGGGGTGATCAGCGTGACTTATGTATTGAAAAAATTCGGCGCCAGTGAAATGGAGCGGTTCTCGAAAGAGGGTCACCCAAGCGTTATCATTCGGACGAATTTCTTCAAAAATAAAGTGGCACCCAGTTATACTCGTAAGTTACATCATTTTGGAGGCCATCCACCTTTTGGGATTTTTTTCGCTACAAAAGAAATTAATCCAGATTGTGAAAGGCCTTTGATAAGTCGAAGTGATATTGAACATTATCGAGAGCAATTTGGTGCGATATTTTTTAATCCACAGTGGACTGATTGGGATGATGTCATCCGTCAATTCAGTATCTCACCACGAGAGTGGGCGTAATTAACAACCGGCTTTTAAGCCGGTTTTTTTATTTGTATCCATTAACAAGTTGTGCTAATAATGCTCAGGCAAACGTTCGATATTGATTATCGACCCTTAGCCGATCACCACAGGCAGATTTGTGATCACACCTTAAGGTGCTGCCTTTCCTCACACCCGCTCGGGATACTACTCCCGACGGGCGTGGTATTTCCTTAGCGGGTTTTTCTTTTTTATCCTCGCCCGGAGAAATACCATGAAAAACCCAACTATCCGTTATTTTAATGCTCACACAGAAGCGTTTGGCTATTTGAATGGTTTGAAATTAATTCAACCCACAAATCCAGGCCAAAATTTTAAACCCTTTTGGTCCAGCTCTTTTACTATGCTGGAGGGTAATCCCCAATCACCCAAGAAAAAGTATTTCAATGTGACAATTGCCGCCGAGAAAGTCGTTGAATTGTTAAGTCAATTTCAACAACAACTCAATTCAGATATACCGGTATTTGCCAATGCGCGTTTAGCGGATGTCGATGCTGAACCCTATAGCAACAACGGTAAAATAGGCATTAACTGGTCAGCAAAAATCATCAGTCTCCTCTATCTCAAAGTAGGTGATACAGTGATTGAATTAAAAAAACCAACGACGACAGATTATGGCGTCAAAGTCGATCTACCCGTTGGTCAGCCAGTGAATAATGCTCAGCGTGTCGATCTTGATCCTCACGATGGAGAATCGGGACTTGTAAATGACGATCAGCTTGATCTGGTAACACAACTCTTTGGTTTTCCTTTTACCGTTGAGTTGCGAAAAGACGATCCACAATTTACACAAATTTCGGATCGTTTAAATATGTCAGGTTATCGCTGGAACAAAGTCAAAAACGTTTGGATGAAAGTGGAGGTGAAACTTGAAAAAAGAAACAATCCACACTTTCAACAAATGTACGATTTGCTAAATCGCGCTGGCTATTTTTGGGTAGCAGCAGCGAAAGTATGGAAACATCCTGATTTTGAGCAAAAGCCTGCTTCACGTGGCCAAGGCTCTTATCAGAATGCCCATACTCATAATTATCAATCCCAGGCGCGAGCGTAAGATTGATTTTGATGTCATCAGGAATAGCATCAGCTACTCCTGATGCGTCATTCCCCAGTTGTTTTTACTTTTTCCTGTGTGAGACAATTGCGGAATGACGTAATGTCACCCTTACTCCAGACGCGGCTGCCTCCGCGACTTTTAGCCGAAAGGCCAGACAATCCAAGCTGGTTAAAGATTGCAGGAAGGTATTCGATCTACCCTCCTCCAGCACCTTCAACGTGGCGAGTTGTTGTGAGTCCTGGCGGACTTTGGGCGTCCTCACCCCGCAACGACCAATTGTCCTCCACGCAGTAGCACCTGAGAATGCTCCCTTCCCTCTAAACGCAGACAGGATATTTCGATATCCTGTCTGCTTTTATTCAGATGGCCACCTGCTCTTGTGTATTGAGAATGAAAGATTGTTTCTTGTTTACAGTCTTGCACTGTCAGTGCATAAGGCAAAAGCACCTTCCCTCTAAACTGCGACAGGACGCAGAAAACTCCTGGCTCGTTGTGCGGAATTGACCGCGCTCGAATCTACTTGTGACGACATGACACATCTGAACAAGCCCGTCACAGGGACGTGAAAAATCAAATCAGGATTGATGAATTATTTTTTATTTATGAAACGTAAAAAATAATTGATCAATAGTGTTTTGAATCCAGCGTCACGCTGATTCTTAAACACGATCATCCACATGTGCGGCGATACTTCGGTATCAGTGATGATCTCATCGAAAGATGGCACATACCTTCAACAGCCCGTTGGGAAATTTTTTTCCTGACGGGAAATATTTTCTTCACGGGCATTTTAGTTTGTGGAGAAAAATCATGAACAACCAGCGCACTTTTATCTATTCAACCGCGGATGAAGTCATCACTGCAGCAAGATCCATTATGGAATCCATGATGATTCAGCGTGATGTGGTGTTAACGAGTCCCGATTTGGTAAGACAATATTTAATGACGCGACTATGCAGAGAAGAGCACGAAGTGTTCTGTGTGCTATTTCTGGATAATCAAAATCGTTTGATTGCTGCCGAAAATATGTTTCGAGGGACGATTAATGCTGCCAGCGTTTATCCCCGTGAAGTCGTCAAAGCGGCGATTAAGCACAACGCCGCTGCATTGATCCTGAGCCACAATCATCCGAGTGGCGCTGCTGAACCTAGCACAGCTGATCGAATGATTACGCAAAGATTGCAAAGTGCTATGGATCTTATTGATGTTCGAATACTGGATCACATAGTGGTTGCAGGAACCGATCAGGTTTCATTTGCAGAGCGTGGCTTGTTGTAAACATCAGGCATGCCTATCTTGCCCGAATAGTGTTTTGAGTCCAGCGTCACACGCTGATTCTTAAAAAAGATCACCCATATGTGCGGCGATACCCTCGGGTATCAGTGGTGATCTCATCGACAGATGGCACATAACGTCAATGCCCGTTGGGAAAATTTTTTCCCGGCGGGAGAAGTTTTCTTCACGGGCTTTTTTTGTGGAGAAAATACTATGATCGCAGCAGTTAATCATTCATCCAAAATCGTACCCACTGTGGTACCTGAAACCCAACGTACTGCAATACTGCCTAAAAAATTTCCAGGGCTTTTTTTGTTGTTTGAATCCAATGTGTATCACTACCTTCACATTTTTTCGAACGACTATAAAAGCGGATATTGGGAATTTGTTGAGTTAAGCAACGGTGGCTTTTACATGTCGTTGAGATCCCGGTCTCGCTATTGCTTAACTGTTCAATCGAATGGTTATGAAGGCGAGATGTCCGCTGACGCAGCAAGCCTGGTGGCCAATCTCTATGCACTTCGTACTCTGGCGAATTTGCATCAACTGGATTATTTAATCGAGATGTATCATGTATTGCGCGAGTATGCCTGTGAACATCCAGAGGCTGATCGTATTCTCCAGGCAATTGATTAGGTGGACTATGAGTAAAAAAAATAGCCCCCAAATCGAGACAGTCGAAATTGAATTGCGATCCTGTTTTATCAATGCAGACTCTGGTGATGTTACCGAGGTAATGAATGCATCCGCTCAAGCAGATGTATTTTCTATCTACACAGGCAGTGCTGGTTTTTTTCAGTGGTGCGCTGATTTTCTGGAATGCGAGCACGCCAGATTATTTGCCGAAACACTGGAAAAACATTTTACATCATCAGGTGTGCCTACCCTCAATCGAGTTAAATCACCGTAAACAATATTGCTCCGATTGCCTTGTGCATGAGGGGCATTATTCTCCAGTTCTTTGATAAGAGAATTGCAGAATAAAGATTAAGTCCAACGTCACACGTTGATCTTATAAAGCTACACATTGGAACTGCAATGTAGCGAAGCGCAAGCTTGTTCTTATCATAACCCCTTGGGAATTTATCATTCCCGATGGGTGTGATTTTTTTCCTGCAGGGTTTTCTTTTTTTATCTGCCAGGAGAAAAATATGTTTTATACACTTCGCGATGAATACGACATTCAAACTGACGGTAAAGGTTTTGAATCTGATTTTCGGGCAATGTTGGACTGGTTTCGGTTATGGGGCATGAAATACTTCATGGGCCGTAGCAATAACGTTATTCATCCAATACTTCTCAAGCGTTGGGAAGAAATCAATTCAGTGCTTGTGAAAAGTTGGATTGAATATCGTGACACTCTGACTAACTCCCAGGGCTTTGATCGATCCTACCTTGAACTCTGCGCCCGAAGAATGTGCGAACCCGACGATTTGAATGATTTTAATGAAAATCTCGATTCCACTTCTGATGGTCATCTAATGGCGTTAGGTAGAATTTTTTATTCTCAACCTGATTCTAATTTAATGGATGATTCTGATTGCATCTCTATTCGATGGTCAATTGAAGAGGTAAAACATATTTGTCCAAAGGTCACTGACCAACAAGCAAGAGATGTTTTACAGTTCATGAAAACCAACCACAACCCTGAAATTGGGATCAATTGGGATGTCATTGATTCGGCTATCGATGAAGTGCTCCCTGAAATAGCAGCACATTCGGAGGCTGAACGTCACCTGGATGTCAAATATGCCAATGACATTATTGACGGCCACCCTGAACTCTATAATGCAATAGAAATTCATGGTGTTGTTAAACAGGTTGGCCCAGATATTCCAGGTGGAGAATGGATTGAACTGAACGATGAGAGACCTAATCAGTATTGTGTGTATCTGCACATGGTATCCGGTGGTATCTCATGTGTTGGTGATTTCTCGACTCATGAACTGGCTGTTGCCTATGCTGAAGAATTATCGGTTCAGTACAACTGGGTTGTTCGAAATTTCTGTGATTAATTTATTCATTGCCCCGAATGCATTTGCATAGGGGCTTTACTATTTATTTTAGGTAAATGCTTGAAACGATTTTGACATATCGCTAGACTTCAACTGTTTAGGCCTCAACGACTTTCGTTGAACCTTTATAAAGATCCCCATAAACGCCGTAACGGGATCGTGTCGCAAGACAGCGTTTAGTTTCAACTCTGAAGCACTTGCTTCATCATCATTGCCCGATGGGAAAACTTCTCCCGTCGGGAGTCTGTTTTTTCTTCGGGCTTTTTTATTTTACTTCTCCCGGAGATAACATCATGGCTATTCAAACCAAATCCAATCAATCTGTTTTTAACATTCGTTACAGTGCATTCCTTGGAATGCTGTACCTTTCTACCACTGAAACTGAATCTCTCATCAACGAAGCGAAAGCGTTCGTGGGTGTGGACGAGGCGAAGAAAGGTTTTAAAGGTTCTAATGGTGATACAGCGTCTGCCAGGGCGTTGAATTTCCTGCGTCAGAAAGGCATTACGGCGATCAATGTGTCAGGTATTTTGACCAGTGCCAAAATCATCGATCGCGATGTCGATGGACGTCCAACACCTTACCTTAATGTAGGATTGAAAGATGGTGAGGAGCGTTATTTTCTCTCCGTCAATCTTTCACAGGATGCTGCACAGATGCTGGTACGCAAACTGGTTAATGCCGAGATTGGTGTTTACACCGAACTCAATCTTTTTGCGACCTACGGAGGTCAGTACGCCGACCACGGAGCAAGCTTGCGTCAGAGAGATATCGAAGTGACATCTCTTAGCCCAAAAGCGCAGCTAGCCCCTCGGGTAGAATCGGATAAACAAAAGCTGCTTGCTGCAGGGATTACCGATAAGGAAACCCTTGCGACACGCCGTGCAAAAATCGAATTGGATTATCACGTTGAATTGATGACAGCCGTGACAGCAAAAGTCGATGGCTATTACGCTTCAAAAGAATTAATTGATACCGATACGAGCGCTGCAGCTTGATGTTGTTACGATAAATAAAATCCCCGAGCGTTATTCGGGGGTTTTATTTTTTCATCCTTTCAAAAGTTTTCATGGCAAAATTGAAAGCCTGATTGTATTAATTCAGCCGACTTCCTGTCGGCTTTAACCCACTGGGAATCTTCTCCCGGTGGGAAGATTTCTCCAGGATCACTTTTGTTTTTTGGAGAAATGTATGTTCTTACGATTTCTATGGGCGTTGCCCCTATTTTTGATGTGTTTAGTTTGGATTACGTTTAAATTTATTACGGGGATTCAAACAAAACCTATCCAACGTGAATAAGATGATATCAATCGATATTTGATTCGTTTGTCATCGGAAGATCCACTGTTTTACGTCAAGAAACGGAAGCTAAAAAACGCAGGGTACAAACGGCATTGTCGGCAAAAAGCCTGGGTTTTACCGCAAATAAAATTGGGAAGAAACCAGCAGGCAAATGTGTGCCTGTATTAGAAAAGTTAGGTTATATATTTGACCAAAAATCGGATAGCTGGATATTTCCGTACCAATAAGCCCTCTATTCGAGGGCAGCCACTCCATTTCACTGTTCCATCTGGCCAGGTGGCCATCACCCAGGTTTGCAGTGGTTGAGATTTACCCGCCCATCTACCAAATGGAGTGCCTCATTGGTCTTAAGAGTGCCCTGCGGCCAAGGCTGTCCAAGTGTGTCCGACCTGCGCGCGTGGTTCATTGGTATCCACCCACCCTAGCTGATTGGCTTTGATGCGTAGCGGATTGTTGATGCTGGACTGGGCTGCTGCCAAACGGGTACCCGTCACTAACGACAGGCTGGCGGCCATAGCGCCATATTTGAAAAGCTCTCGACGGTTCATGGAATCGACTCCGCGAATACACTCCTGTGGAGGCATTCATTTATTGATTATGGAGAAAATCGCAGATAACGATGATCGAATTTATATCACAGCTGATACATGTTGACCATATATGATTGCTTGTGATCGAATAGTATGACTAATTGTCTTGCCAAATAAAACCATACTTAAAGTTTCTATACACAACCGTCTATTGACTGCCCAGACTAGCAGCATCCGACATTTCAACAATAACAAGGCCGGTTTTCCGCTACAGCCATAGTGTCAGGAGATCAACATGAACCACTTATTATGCCGCTTGCTTATTGCCACGCTGGTCTATTGCACCACACCATTTAGCTCGGCAGAAACAGCATCAAGCCTGCGTCCCGAGCTGTTACTAACCCATGTCAGCAGCCGTGAACATATCGATCTCAGTGGCGACTGGGTTTACTCCAAAGACCTCTACCGCACCGGCTTAACGGATATCAATGGCTGGGTTGCCAAATCCCGCATGCAGCGTTATCGCGACCTGAATATCGCCGATGAGGAACAGAAAAATCCGGGGACTTTTTTTGAATTTGATATGCAGCGCGGAAAAACTATGACAATTCCCGGCGCCTGGAATGCAGCTGAAAAAGAGCTCAGGTACTACAACGGCCTGATTTGGTTTCAAAAAGAAATTGACCTCACACCTGCCAAAAATAAACGTGCCTTCCTGCACTTTGAAGCCGTTAATTACCATGCCCATATTTATTTGAATGGGCAAAAAATAGGCGAACATAAAGGCGGCTTTACGCCTTTTGCTTTTGAAGTGACCAGCGTAATACGTAAAGGGCTTAATCGGATCACACTTGGTGTTGATAGTTTTCACGATGCAGAAAGTATTCCCGGCGGTATTACCGATTGGGATTTGTACGGGGGTATTACCCGCACCCCGCGCCTGGTGTTTACCGCACCCACATTTATTGATGATGCCTATTTACAGCTGGATAAAAACGGAGCACTCGTCGGGGAAATTACCCTGAATGGACCACAGCGCGCTAACCAGTCGGTAACTATTTATTTGGATGAAAAACCACTGGTATTAACGCTAAAAACCAATGCACAAGGCATTGCACAAGTGAATGTGCCAGCACCTAAAAACTTACGCCGCTGGTCGCCACAAAACCCCCAGCGCTATGCGGTGAAATTCACTGCTGCTGGTGACAGCCTCATTGAAAAAATTGGTTTTAGAACACTGGCAACCCAAGGCAATAAACTGCTGCTAAATGGCGAGCCGATTTTTCTTGCAGGTATTTCACTGCACGAAGAGGAGGTTGGCAGCAACCCAGGGCGCATCATGACGGAAGCAGCCATTCGTACTTTATTCAACGAAGTTAAAGAAGGTTTAAACGGTAATTATGTTCGTCTCTCCCACTACCCCCACTCTGAATTAGCCAGCCGCATTGCCGATGAGATGGGTTTGTTATTGTGGAGCGAAATCCCGGTTTACTGGTCGATAGATTTTAAAAATCCGCGCGTATTACACAATGCAAAAAAAATGATGGCAGAAAATATTTACCGCGACCGCAATCGCGCGGCAATTATTATCTGGAGCATCGCCAATGAAACCCCGGTAGCCGATGACCGCAATCATTTTTTGCGTGAGCTTGCCCAAAGTGTGCGCACCATGGATAACACCCGCTTAGTAAGTGCAGCGTTATTGGTAGAGCGCAAAGACACCAAGGAGCGGATCGAAATTACCACCAAAGACCCGTTGATTGAGAGTTTGGATATTTTGGCCGTGAATACTTACAACGGTTGGTATGGAGAAGATCAATTAAGTGATCTGGCCAATAGTCTCTGGCACATCCCCAATCACAAGCCGCTGATCCTGTCTGAGTTTGGCGCCGATGCCAAAGCAGGGGTACACGCGCAAGGCACAGCATTTAAATTCTCGGAGGAGTATCAGGCTGAATATTATCGCCAGACGTTATTAATGGCAGACAAAACGACCAACTTGTCCGGCATGTCACCCTGGATTCTCAAAGATTTTCAATCACCGAGGCGTGAACACCCTATCTATCAACAAGGCTGGAACCGCAAAGGACTGATCTCTGAAACCGGTGAGCGCAAACAAGCGTTTAAGGTACTGGCTGACTACTACTTACAGCGAGCGGCAAAGCCCCCAGGCACCAGCCCCCTAGATACAACCAACCGACCAAGGGGAGAACGGCATGAATAACCATTGATAAGCTGATTGATAATCTGGTTAATATCAAAGACACCAGCGCTGAATTCCTGCTGCGTTTGGACGATGGTCGTGTGATCGATACCATAGGCTGGAACGACGGGGAGTGGTCCCCATGGTGTAGGTCTCTACGGTTTGTTAAAGCTGTGGGATATCACCGGCGACGAAAAACCGCTGCACATTATGCAGGACTGGTTCAAAAATCGTTTTGAAACGGGCACACCCACCAAAAATGTAAATACCGTTTCCCCTTTCCTCCTCCTCGCTTATTTGGCCGAGCGTTTAGACACCCGCAGCTATCTGCCCTATTTGGATATATGGGCTGAGTGGGTAATGAACGAAATGCCAGATCGGACGATATAGTCCAGGTCCTGCATTGTTTCCTCTAAGCCGAGGGATAGACGGGATAGCTGTACGCCGCTTTTTCCGCACCGGTTATATTTTACATGGAATTGTAACGATCCTTACTTGCCACATAAGGACTATTTGGTTCATGAGTTATCATTGTTGGTCTCGAGCAAAGGTTAGGATAAGCAATATTGCAATGGATGCTTATCAACATGCATATGAATTTGTGATGTGGAGATAGAGGAAATATTGAGGTGCGAGAGGGGCAGGATTGCCCCTCAGTTGTTTTTCAAATTAGTGTTTTATTTCAAGAGAGAGCTTGTATTCCGGAACTAATTTGACGGATTGAATTTCGGCAACTTGGTCAAGATCCGGAAGTTTTGCTTTTACAGCTTCGTCAATATAGATCGGAGCATCTTTTCTAAGCGGTAATATTGTCAATGTTAAAGGCTTTTGAATTTCATCTTTAAAGCGTCTTAACCCGATTTCCCAAGTGTGGCCCGAGTAAAAGCTATCGTCCAGCATCTCTGAACCTGAAAAAATTCGGCCTATATCACCTTGGTAATCAATCTCCAGATAGGCGTCATTTAAACCAGATAGTGCATCTTTAGGAATACTAATGTTCCATGCAGCAGATTTCCCATAATATTCAGGAATGGGCTGCAACGCGGCCTTTGCTAATCCGCCCAAAACAATCGGTGGCATGATCTGAGCTTCACGGGATTTAGTTACAGTCGCACTGATAACTTTCTTCTTGGCTTTAGCGGTATAGGTTTGGAATATACCGTCTTTACCATTAGACAATTTCAAGTTTGCTTCTGGTTTGGAGGTAAGCGCTGGAAAGATCCCAACCTTGAACTCATTACCTTTCCTAGTACGTAACTCTAGTCCAGACTGTGTAAATATCACATCGTTAGTGCTGGAAATAATACGGGTCTTTCCGTCTAGCTCACCCATATACAGCTTTTCTGCGTTACTTCTACTTGTCACCACTACGTTAATAGTTTTTCCCAAGCTTTTAACTGTGAGCGTATTTCTATTGCTTGGTGTTATTCCGTTAATCAGAAGCAAATTTCCCTCCTGTGAAGTCTTACCGCCGTTTACTTTTATCAACTGATCTGAATTTTTGGTGATGGATAATTCCGGTGAAATACCATTTTCCGCCAGGAATATGTAAGTCACCTCGCTATCAACAGCTTCAATTCGCGCTACTGGTTGCGCTGAGGCCCAAGCAAGATTGACCCCGTCCATATCGAAATTGAAGGGCCAAATGAAATACGCTCCTTTAGGAATATTTACGGGTTTACTTGGAAAGCTGAGTGTTTCGTTTTCCAGCTTCACTGCGAAGGTAACATCTTTTTGTTCGCTCATAGAATATTGGCGAACATGATTATTTAAAAATACGAAGCCACTGTCACCAATACTACGAACCGAATATCTAGCTGTGATTAGATCCTCGCGACCCTTGGATTGAGTTTGAGGGCTGTGCACAATCATCGGAGCTAATCTGTCCCCAAAGCTTTCTAAAAAGTTATGGTAGGGAAGTATTTTGTTAAGTACAGGGTGGGTTTGACCATATTGACCAAATGGTGCCTGAAAATCATAGTTAATTATTGGGCAATCATTGAATCCACCCAGTAGCGCGTTTTCTTCCAAATGGCCAAGGCCTTTTGGATTTCTGCCACCGTGAAACATGTAGTATCCATAAAGGTTTACGCCGCTGCCCAGCTGCACCGGCAACATTGCGCCAATATCATCTGGCTGAATCATTGGTCTCCGGCGGTACATAATAGGCACGCCTGCTCCATATTCGGCTCCAATGAAAGGAGTGTGCCCCATATCTTCAATGGCAGTACCAACGATGGTTGCCACAGTCTGAGCTCCAGCATTGCCTGCTACACGACTATTAAAGCGAAAGCTATAAACTTCGTTTGGGCTCAGCTTAGTGGTTGTTACTCCCCAGGGCTCGTCTGGATAGCCGCCGAATACTGGCACGACTTCGCCGCGTGGATATATCGCTCCATCCCAACCAGTGACTGTATAGAAGGGCGTATCAAAGCCCAGCTTTACCGCTAGCTTTTTGAGTGTGCTAATGTGTTCTGCTCCCATGCTAGGGCCACTCAAATTGTATTCATTTTCCAGTTGGGTTGAGATAATTGGACCGCCGTCCTTCCACATTAGGCCTTGAACTTGTTTTGAAACTTCAGTCCAAAAAAGTTCGACATAATACAAGTACATTGGGTCATTTCTACGAGTTGGCATTTGATTTACGATCCAGTTTGGCGTCCCACCAAATCGCACTTCGCCGTGAGCCCATGGACCGATGCGGATTGATACTTTAACGTTATGCTTTTTACATAGCTCAATAAAAGCACGTAAGTTGCGATCACCCGACCAATTAAACTTTCCTTGCACCTCTTCATGGTGATTCCAAAATACATAAGTCGCAATGATGTCTATACCTGCCGACTTCATCTTTAAAATTTCTTCTTCCCAGTATTGAGGCGGGGTCCGTGTGTAATGAAATTCCCCCATGACTGGAGACCAAGGCTTTCCATCTTTAAGTAAAAATCTATTATTGGATTCGAGTTTGGTGCCATCTGGCGAGACAGCTGATCCCATATTGAACTGACCTGATTTTGGAGCATCAGGTTGTTTTGATGCATCAATATGCAAAGTCTCCCCGATAGCCGAAACTGATGAAGCAAATGCAATTGCTAGGCTGAGTATTCTTATTTTTAATTTAGTTTTCATTCACTTTTTTCCTAATGATATATGTGATAAGTTTTTGGGCTATTTAATAATTAGATGTAATAAATTCCGACAAGTGATTAAGAGCTTGGGAAGAACCATATATAAAAGCTAAATCGTTAGCTGCAATAAAATAGTAAATCATCGCGAATTAGATTTTATATAATCATATAAACTGAGGTGGGAGTGTGCTAAGTTCTTAGTCCCCTTACCGTCCACAGTTGTAACGTGCTGATGAAATCATAACCCGGCCATTTAGAACAGGGGGCAGTCGGATTCTGGGAAATAGCATGCTCACTATTAGAATAAAAATCATACTTTCCGCCCTCATTATTACCACGGTCGCTGCCGGATACGCGTTAGCACGTTTTTCACATATTGAGGACCCGCTCTTACCTCGCGAAAAAAGTGCTTACCCTTGGCGGATATCGCCTGGCACTGATAGGGAGGATGGCGGTGCGTCTACCGTCGCCCTTAACGATAGCGCCTACCATATAAACCTCGATTTTAATCTGGCGGATGCTATTCCATACCCTTATGTAACCTTGGGTATGACTTTTGATGGTACCAATACGAAAAACCTGGAAGACTGGTCTTCCTACTCCTCAATGATGCTGCGCATAAAATGCCAGCCTGCAAATGTCTTGAATCTTGCGCTGCTGACTTACGATGGAGAGGTCACACAATACTCGCCAGATGTTCGTACGTTTCGCCCCTCGCTTGTGTTTGTTAGTTGTGGTGAAGAATGGCGAACAATAAAAATAGATCTTGACCGTTTGGATACTCCGGAATGGTGGTTAAGGCGATACAATCGCAGCTTGGCTGATCGTGGTTACGCGCTTGATAAGGTCAGGGGAATTGCCATAAGCACATCAACCCAAAGTGCTACCAACACGCCCTCTAATGTGATGATTCAGGAGTTTGTTATTATTGGAAAAAATCTTCCGGTCATCTATTCGCTCTCGGTGTTAATTGTGTTGTTGTGGTCCGGTTTTATCGGTTGGGGGCTCTATCGTTTCTACTTTTATTTATCACGTGGGAAAGCGGAAGTGGTTCACGCAATCGTGCCGGTGGCCTATCAGGCTGTTTCTCTGAAACCGAGGCTCGATCGAGAAAAAGAAGCCGTGCTTGATTACATGGCATCTAAATATTCGCGTGCTGATTTGAGCGTGGATATTGTGGTGAGCGAGTTGGGTATTAATCGAATCAAAATAAACGAAATTCTGCGTGCAGAGACTGGCCTGACTTTTAGTCTTTACCTCAATAAAGTCAGGCTCGCGGAAGCCGCACGTTTGTTATCGGATAAACAGGTTGGCGTAGCTGAGGCAGCATTTGCTGTCGGCTACAATAGCCTCTCTTACTTTAATCGATTGTTCAAAAAAGAGTTTGGTTGCAGTCCTTCTTCCTTTAAGGGACCCACACCAAACCTTAAATCTCCCTTGGAAACATGAGAGGAACTTGAAATATTCGTTAGAAAATTTGTATTTTTAGTTTAGTGTCGAAGTTCTTTAGTTAATAGCAAGCGATACAAGCCTCGGATTACGTACTGTTAACTTATTGATTAGCAAACATCAATGATAACGAGGCTATTCCGATGTTCCCCCGTCAACGACTTGTGAGCCTTGGCTCCATTGTGGTCCTTTTTTGCACTGTATTAATTCAGTTATTAAACCGTCATAAATATTGTTTTGACGTCAACATTCCGTTCGAATCAATTTCCTATCCAATTATTTCGCACAAAGACTGTTTGAATTACTTCACGGTTTTTCTGCGATATCCGTTGCATTACGCGATGTCAATTTTATTCGTAGCTTCCTCAATTGATCTGCCGTATCGGCTAAATGTTGCTTGTGTAGCGCAGTGTTCGCCGTTCTTCAAATGATGATTCAGGCGATAAGAAATCGATTCCATTCTACTTAAAAAATTATTTCAAAAATAAATTACGGATGATGATTTTATCGGTTGTGAGAGAAATGCTTGGTAAGCAGCTTCAACGCCGCCGCCACGAATCAATGGCTGATTACTGTTGATAAAAATTGAACATTTATTAGAGGTCTACATGGGCAAGTTTAAAAATAAATCATTGTGGTTCATTGAACCGCTAAAAAGCCTGGGGTTGTTACATAAACCGTTAGTTACGAGTTTCTATGCAGTGCTCGCTGTTTGTGCCGTTGCTCAATCTCACGCGGCCCCCAAACAGGCGGAATATTTAGACCGCGGCGTTGTTGCGTTGCCTTCAGGCAATGGCATTTTCATCAGTTGGCGGTTTTTGGGTAATGATCCAGACAATATCTCGTTCAATGTCTATCGCAACGGCACCAAAGTAAATAGTTCGCCAATTACCAACAGCACTAACTATTTTGATGGCAGCGGTTCTGCGAGCGCGGCCTATACCGTGCGGCCGATTATCAATGGACAGGAGTTGCGTGCTAATACAGCCAACCCTACCTGGAGTAACCCTTACTGGGTTATCAACCTGAATCGTCCCAATGCTGGCAGTGACTACACCTATTCCCCTGGTGATGCGAGCGTCGGTGATGTGGATGGTGATGGCGAATATGAAGTCATTCTGAAATGGGACCCTTCCAACCAAAAAGATAATTCGCAATCCGGTGTTACCGGCAACGTTTATATCGACGCTTACAAATTAAATGGAACCCGATTATGGCGTGTTGATCTTGGGAAAAATATTCGTGCCGGAGCGCATTACACCCAATTTATGGTTTATGACCTGGATGGCGATGGAAAAGCGGAAGTTGCAGCGAAGACTGCACCGGGTACCCGTGATGGTGTTGGCACTGTATTAGGTGGTAGCAATGCAAATACAGATTATCGCAATTCCGGTGGTTACATTTTAACGGGTGCCGAATACCTGACGATTTTTAACGGCGAAACCGGCGCCGCGATGGCCACCACCGATTATATTCCTACGCGTGGTACTGTGAGTTCGTGGGGAGACAATTACGGCAATCGTGTGGATCGTTTCCTCGCGGGTATTGCGTATGTGGATGGACAGCGCCCCAGCTTGATTATGGCGCGCGGTTATTACACTCGCGCAGTAGTTGTTGCCTGGGACTGGCGCGATGGAAAGTTAACTCGCCGTTGGACCTTCGACAGCAACTCGAGTGGTAATAGTAGGGCAGCGGGACAAGGCGCGCACTCGCTGACAATTGGCGATGTAGATCAAGATGGAAAGGATGAGATTGTCTACGGTTCCGCAACAATTAATGACAATGGAACATTCATGTACAGCACCGGACTTGGCCACGGAGATGCGTTGCATCTTTCAGACTTTTTACCCAGTCGTCCAGGTTTGGAAGTCTTCATGGTTCACGAGGCTAACGCGACTGGTATCGACATGCATGACGCTCGCACCGGCCAAATTATCTGGAGTGTACCGAGCGGTGGAGCGGACGTTGGGCGCGGTGTGATTATGGATATAGATCCGCGTCATCCCGGTGCCGAAGGTTGGGCATCCGTTGGTAGCCTGAACAATGCAACCGGCCAACAAATCGGTACCAAACCTAACTCGATGAATTTCGCAGCCTGGTGGGATGGTGATTTGTTGCGAGAGTTTTTAAATAACAACATCATCGACAAATGGAATTACAACAACAGTTCGACATCGCGCTTGTTGAGTGCGGGTAATTACGGTGCGGCATCCAACAACGGTACCAAATCTACACCATCGCTTTCTGGCGATATTTTTGGCGATTGGCGTGAAGAAGTTATCTGGCGTAACAGCAATAATACCCAGTTAATGATTTTCACCACCACAACACCAACAACGCATAAATTGCGCACGTTGATGCATGACATCCAATATCGTGAGGCTATTGCGTGGCAAAACACGGCCTACAACCAGCCACCACATCCGAGCTTTTTTATCGGTGATGGTATGACAAAACCACGAGCGCCCGATCTCTATTTTGTGGGCAAAAACCCAAACGATAGTGAACCGGTTTCCAGCGCAAGTTCAAGTTCTAAATCGAGTTCCCCGACAACCAGTCGCTCCAGTTCGTCAGTACCGCTGTCGAGTAGCTCATCATCTAAAAGTAGTTCTCCTGTTGCAACCAGTTCATCACGTAGCAGCGTTGCAAGCTCGGCATTACCCACCGGCAATTGTGCTTATGTAATTACTAACAATTGGGGTAATGGTTTTACGGGTGCTATTCGAATTACTAACAACAGTTCCAGTGCAATAAATGGATGGAACGTTAGTTGGTCTTATTCGGGCAGCACGCGGTTATCTGGAACCTGGAATGCAGAGTTTTCTGGAAGCAATCCATATAACGCAAGCAACCTGAGTTGGAACGCGACGATTCAACCGGGGCAAACAATTGAGTTCGGGTTTCAGGGAACCTACAGCGGCACCACTGAAACACCAACTGTAACCGGTAGTGTTTGCCGTTAAAAAATAAGAGGGCTCGTTCGACGATAAGGAAATTAATTCCAAGACTCCTGGACGGGATTTCGTAGTTTGCAATGATCAGTACGGTGAGAGACTTTTTATAAATATAGCGGGCTGACAAGAAGTCATTTAATTTTTTAATTTAATAACAGAGGAATACTCCGATGGTTTTTCAAAAATGTAAACGATCTTCACTGGCGTTGCGACTTGGTGGCGCAATCGCATTGATGGCTGCTGCCACCAATGCCGCTGCGCTTCAATGTGCATACACCGTTAACAACGATTGGGGCAGTGGATTTACTGCCAATCTCACCGTGACCAATAACACATCTGCGTCAATAAATGGTTGGGAAGTTAGATGGCAGCAAAATGGTGGCTCAAAAGTGGCTTCGTCATGGAATGCCAATTTGTCTGGTAGTAACCCATATACCGCAACGAACGTAGATTGGAATGGCGCAATTGCACCGGGTGCTTCGCAAACGTTTGGTTTGCAAGGTGACGGCGATAATTCCACTGCCACAGTTTTGGGGTGCAACGTTAAAGGCGCAGCAACGTCTTCACGCTCATCGATTTCCAGTGCTGTTGTTTCAAGCACAATAAAGTCAAGTGCGCCTGTTTCAAGCACACCAAAATCAAGCGCAGCTGTCTCGAGCGCACGTGTTTCCAGCGTGGCAAGCTCGGCAATTGCTGAACGCACTGAAATTCTGATTGAAGAAAACACAATCGGCTTCTGTAATGTGAACGGCACCATCGATAACAATAATGGTGGCTTCACCGGTAGCGGATTTACCAATAGCGATAACGCTATTGGTGCTGGTGCAACCTGGAAGGTAAAAGTGCGCGCCGATGAAAACTACATTCTCGAATGGCGCTATGCCAACGCATCAGCCACAAGTCGCCCTGCTCGCCTTTTGATAAATGGAAATGCGGTTACTACCGTAGATTTCACCTCAACCGGTGCATGGAACAGTTGGACAATTGCCACCGTTAATATTGGTTTAAAAGCAGGTGATAATACGATTCGGCTGGAAGGAACTACGGCAACAGGATTAAGCAATATCGATTCGCTAAAAGTGGTTGGCAACAATCCACAACCCGTGGATTGTCGTAGTGCACCAGCCTCTTCATCAACCGCGTCTACCAGTTCTCATGCATCATCGTCAGCGCCAAGCGGTGTATTTAGGCCAGATTATATTCTGGGTGCAGATATCACCTGGACATTGGAACAGGAATCGATTGGCCGCAATTACCGTGACGACGGTAAAACCAAATCACTTGAACGTATTCTCGCTGATCACGGTTTCAACTTTATCCGCTTGCGCACATTTGTGTGCCCGACTTGTACTGGTGGATACACATCGAATTTGTACTCGGGTGCAGGCCCCACTGAAGCTTGGGCTGATACCGCGCATACCATCACCATGGCAAAACGTGTTAAGGCCTGTGGCATGGGTGTCTTCCTTGATTTCCACTTGAGCGATAACTGGGCTTCTATCGGCCATCAGGAAAGACCATCCCAGTGGATGGGTATGACTGTTGCGCAAATTCGCACTGCTTCGTACAACTACAGCAAAGGTGTCTTGGATCGCATGGTTGCTGCTGGTGTTAAACCGGACATGGTGCAGTGCGGTAACGAAAACGACAATCGCGTTGCAGGTTATTCAACCAATGACTGGGCTGGTTTTTCTGGTGTGATGAACTCTTGTATCCGCGCAGTCCGCGACACTGACCCAAATATCAAAGTTGTTGTGCAACACGGTCGCCCGCGTCCAGACGGTAACTTTGCTCCAGCATGGGTAGACAGAATGTTTGGTAGTAATCCGGCAATTGATGCAGACGTTGTTTGCGGATCAACTTACGGTACTACTAACAATGGTAAGGATTGGTTGGATCAATTTACTTACGTCATCAACAAATGGAACAAGCCTGTGATGAGTTGTGAATATACGGACCAACGTCGCGATCTTATCAATGGTGTGATGAATGACTTACCCAAAAATATGGGTTGGGGAACCTTCATTTGGGAGCCTACAGCTTATAGCGATAAACGTCCGTTTGATTTCGCCGGTCGTACTTACACCACTAACGCCTCAATGGATCAGTACGCTCGAATCGCACGGGAAAATAATCTTCCTGTACCAACACTTCCTGCATCACGACTCGATGCTACTTCCTGTAAGTAAAGCACCATTACCCCTGGTTAAAGAGCCTGCAATAGCAGGCTCTATCTCGGCCAGCGGCCGTTGCTCCCTCAGCTACGGACGCTGGTCTTTCAATCTTTGTGAGGACTTAATATGGTTCGCATTTTTTTACGTGTTTTTGCATTGATGATGTGTGTCCTTGCTCCTGTGGCTTTCGCTGCCAAAGGAACAATGACCATCGTTAACGATTGGGGCTCAGGCTTTCAGGCCGAGGTCACCATTACCAATGATGGCGTTACACCGCTGACTAATTGGAGTGCCGAATTCAATATGCCGATCAGCATCGGTAGCATTTGGAATGGCAAGGTCCAGTCTAACGCTGGTGGACGTTTCGTCGTTGGCTCTGCCGGTTGGAACGATAGCGTTGC
This sequence comes from uncultured Cellvibrio sp., assembly GCA_946481095.1. The sequence continues at coordinate 15,086 of CAMLML010000011.1, read as the reverse complement.
GCCCGGCGCTTCTACTACATTTGGTTTTACCGCTACACCCGGTGGTATTGCCGCTGCCAGTGTAACGGTGACAGGAAATGGTCCGGTTGTTGCGAGTTCTTCCAAATCAAGTTCATTAGCTGTCTCATCACAATCAGTTTCATCACTACGCAGTTCATCTCTCAAGTCATCGTCTGTTTCCAGTCTAGCTATTTCGAGTGCACCTACAGAACGCACTGAAATTTTGATTGAGGAAAATACATCAGGCTTTTGTAATGTTGAAGGCTCGATAGATAGCAATAATGGCGGGTTTGCCGGAAGCGGTTTTATCAACTCAAATAATTCAGCAGGCAGTGGTGCTGAATGGCGAGTCGCTGTGCGCGCAAACGAAAACTATTTGCTGGAATGGCGTTATGCCAATGCATCATCCGATAACCGCGCAGGGCGTTTGCTTATCAATGGTGTACTGGTAGCAACGGTGGATTTTCCTTCTACCGGCGCATGGAATAGCTGGACGGTGGTGACGGCGAATATCCCGTTGAAAGCAGGCCAAAATACAATTCGTCTTGAGGCGATTGCAAATTCAGGGCTGGGCAATATCGACTCCTTGAAAGTGATTGGCAATAACCCGCAGCCAATTGATTGTCGGGTGATATCCATCTCTTCTTCAGCGGCTTCTAGCAGTTCAAAAAGCGCAAGCAGTTCAAGTGCGGCGGTGGTAGGCAATGATGGAAACTATTACGTTGCTACGGGTGGTAACGATTCGAATCCCGGCACCCTCAGCCGACCATTTGCGACGCTGCAAAAAGCGATTAATGTCGCAGGGCCAGGGCAATTAGTTTACGTGCGTGGTGGTGTATACAGCATCGTAAATCCCGCCATTCCATCAGCAGGCATTCACTTTTCAAAAAGCGGGACATCGGAACAAAATCGCATTCGATATTTCGCTTATCCAGGTGAACGTCCGGTACTCGATTTTACCAACCTGCGCATCCAGCCAGATCCCAACTATACCGCCGGTGTGTATGTCAGTGGTGCGTACCTGCACCTAAAAGGTTTTGAAATTCGTAATGTGCCGATGAACACACGTTCCAATACCGGTTTATCTGTCGGGGGCGGTGCGCATCACGATATTTTCGAATTACTGGATATTCATCATAACGCCGGCGCCGGTATGTTCATTCACACCACGACGGGCGGCCATCTTGTTCTCAATAGTGATTCGCATGATAACTATGATCGCTTCTCTCATCAGGGCGATGGGCAAAATGCGGATGGTTTCGGTGTTCACTATCAGAAAACCGGTGAGCCAACAATTTTCCGTGGTTGTCGTGCGTGGTGGAATTCCGATGATGGTTGGGATTTTATTTCGCAAGAAGTTCCAGTCATTGTCGAAAATAGTTGGGGCATGGCCAACGGTTATATCAATTCCGGTAGCGCTCGTCCGGCCGATGGTAGTGGTGCTGGTTTTAAAATTGGAAGCACTAAGAACGGCATTCGCCATCTGATTCACAACAACCTCGCGTGGGGTAATCGCAGCCAGGGCTTCTACGCGAATCATTCTTCCGGTGGTAGCGACTGGTTCAATAACACTGCCTACAACAACGGTGTGCAATTCGACATGTTGGCGAGCACCTGGGATGCGAGCGGCAATCGAACTGACGGCGTAATTTTGACCGGCAGCAAAATGCACAAGCTACGAAATAATATTGGCTATCCCAATAAGAATCGAAACATGCAAGGTGTCGATTCTCGCTTCAATACCTGGGATCTCGCCATCACACCACAAGGCAATGACTTCCTGAGCTTATCGGACACCGGTGCTTTGGGCTCTCGCAATCCAGATGGCAGTTTACCTTCATTGGATTTCCTGAAATTACGTAACGGAAGCCAGATGATTGATAAAGGTACCAATGTAAGCCTGCCTTATTCCGGGAGTGCTCCGGATTTAGGCGCTTACGAAAAATAAAAAAACATTTTCAATTTTATTAGCTCCCACCTAACTACGGTGGAGCTTTTTCAAACGCCATGGATGGAATTTTCCTGTTTTGGGTTATGTAGATTCGGTCAGTATTTAAAAAATAAACATTGATTCCCAAGTGAGAATTTTATGAGAAAAATCCTGTTTAGTAGAATGACGGGTTGGACGCTCTTGTGCGCAGGAATGTTTGTTGCGCAGCATTCACTCGCACAAACAGCGACCTGCAAATACGTTGTGAGTAATAGCTGGGGTAGTGGTGCAACAGCAAATATTGAAATTACCAACACGGGCAATACTGTTATTAACGGTTGGAGTGTTAATTGGAGTGACGTTAATAATCGAATTAGCAATAGTTGGAATACAACGCTGGCAGGTAGCAATCCGTACACGGCAAGCAGTTTAAGTTGGAATGCCCTATTCAGCCCGGACAAACGGTTGAGTTCGGATTCCAGAGAACTTATAGCGGCGGTGCAATTGAGGCGCCGAGTGTAAGCGGTTCGGTTTGCCGCTAAAAAATAAAATGGTTCGCCCGCAAATACCAATTTTGGCGCAGGCCGGTGTGTGTGAAGCCAATTCATCAACATAAATAGCGAGGACTCTATGAATTCGTCCAAAAAACAAAACCAATACCTTGTCGGGTTAAAATGCTCCGCGTTAGTGGCGAGCATTATTTTAACGGCATCCCAATATGCTTCGGCGGCATGTACTTATACCGTTACCAGTAATTGGGGTACTGGATTTACCGGGGAAATTAAAGTTACCAATGATACAAGCAAAACCGTAAATAATTGGTCAGTGTCATGGCAGGAAGGGAATGCCACCGTGACTAATTCCTGGAGTGCGGCCTTAAGCGGATCAAATCCGTACACTGCAACAGCATTAGGTTGGAATTCAACACTTGCACCGGGTGCATCCGCGAGTGTCGGTTTTCAAGCGAATGGCACTGCCGGTACACCAAAAGTGAATGGCAGTTTATGTGGTGCAACCACTTCTTCTACTGCGACGACATCAAGTATTAAATACAGCGCACCGAGTATAAGTTCAAACTCCAGTATAAAAAGCAGCCTACCAAATAGTTCCAAAAGTTATTCCTCCATTGCTTCTTCAGTAGCTAATGAAAGTGATTGGATATTTGAAGAAAATGCTCTGGGATTTTGTAGCAATGGTAGTGTTATTGACACCAAGCATTCTGGTTACACCGGAACAGGATTTGTGGATTCTGATAACGAAGTCGGTGCGTCTATTGTTTGGAGCGCCAGTGCTGCAAGCGCGAAAAATTACACCGTACAAATTCGCTTCGGTAACGGTGGGGCAGGTGTACGGCGTGCAACGGTTGTTGTAAATAACTCTCAAGTTAAAGCATTGGACTTCCCAACAAACAACAATTGGACGCAATGGCAAATTGTAAATGTTGATGTGCCACTAGAAGCTGGAACCAACAGCATTAAATTGGTTGCAGAAACGGTAGATGGTTTGGCAAATATCGATAATATTCGTATAACAGGAAATGGTATTACGCCTGCTGCCTGTCCAACCACTCCGCCACCAACATCGTCTGATTGCAACAGTATTACTAACCAACCCATTTTACGAGTTGCCGCCGATGGTTCCGGTCAATACAGAACTGTTCAGGCTGCGTTGAATACTCTTTCAAACTCCAATAAGACACCAACGCAAATTCGTATTAAGCCCGGCTCCTACAGTGAGAAGCTATTGGTAACAAAACCGTTTGTGACTTTGTGTGGAGAGACAGGAAAAGCATCATCAACCATCCTGACTTATAACGATGGTGCGAGTAAATCCAATGGCAGTGGGGGCACGATTGGTACGACTAACAGTGCAAGTGTAACCATCAAGGCAAATGATATTTCAGTGGAAAATATCACCATCGAAAATTCATTTGGTGTTGGCTCACAAGCTGTTGCCCTGCTAACTCAGGGGCAACGTTTGCAATTCCGTAACTGCCGTCTGCTTGGTCATCAAGATACTCTTTACACGCATAGTGGTACACAGTATTTCCGTAATTGTCATATACAGGGCACTGTAGATTTTATTTTCGGTGCGGCAACAGTTGTGTTTGATAACAACACTATTCATAGCGTTGGTGGCGGTTCTGCACTTGTTGCGCCGAGTACTGAACAAAATGTGCCTTTTGGGTTGGTTTTCCTTGGTGGAAAATTGACAGCTAATTCCAATGTTGGAAAAGGCTCTATCGCATTAGGTCGCAATTGGAGACCTTACGGAGCTGCCGCTTTTATCCGCACCGATGTTGGCCAGCACATTTCTGCTGTGGGCTGGGTGAGGATGGGCGAAAACATACTGGATACGGCCCGTTTTTCTGAGTATCAATCTACAGGAGCTGGCGCGAATCCTTCTGCTCGCGCAAAGCAGTCAAAACAATTATCGGAAAGTGAAGCAGCGAAGTACACGATCAGCAACATTTTTGGTTCGTGGACTCCCAGCTACAGCAAATAACTAATTGTTTTAAATAAAAGTTAGGCAAATGTTTGGTGGGGCTTCTGGAGAATAATTGGAAGCATCATAAGCAGTTAATTTAATTAATGGCTAACACTTTTTGTCCCCAGTGTTCCCTGGGGATGTTTGCCCGGCGTAAGCTGGGCTTTTTGATTATACCAAGCGGAAAATATCATGAAAAAATGTAATCTAATCGCACCGGGGCTATTAGGGCTGTATTTGCTCACTGCACATCAATCTGCGCTCGCCGCCTGTACCTACAAAGTGACTAATGATTGGGGGGCAGGGTTAACCGCCGAAGTTACCGTTACCAATAATGGCTCCAACGCGATAAATAGTTGGAACCTCGCATTGCAATTTACCAATAACCGCGTAAGCAATTGGTGGAATGCCAGTATCACGGGTAACAACCCATATGCGGCCAGTAGTTTGAATTGGAATGGCAATTTGCAACCGGGTCAGAGTGCAACGTTTGGCGTGCAGATAGAAAAAAAGGGTACAACGGCGGAAATCCCGACGATTACAGGAAATTTGTGTAATGGGGCTGTCTCATCTTCCATATCCAGTGTTGTGCGATCAAGTTCCAGTAAGTCCTCTACATCACCATCTTCTGTACGCTCTTCTGTCGCATCGTCTAAGCCGAACATGAGTGCGTCGTCCAAACCTGTTGTATCAAGTTCATCGTCTTCGGCAAATATGAGCATCTTGCTGGAGGAAAACCAAAACGGATTCTGTAAAGTAGATGGTGCTGTTGAGAATAACAACAGCGGTTTTACCGGTGCAGGATTTGCAAATACGACTAATGTAACAGGTAGTGGGGTTGACTGGTCAATCAATGTGAAAACGGTGGGTACCTATAGTTTCAAATGGCGCTACGCGGCATCTACATCTCGATCCGCTGATTTAATTGTTGATGGCAATATTGTTGTTTCAAATATCCCTTTCGCAGCGTCCGGTGCGTGGACTACCTGGGTAAACAGTGAAACTGTTAGTGTGAACCTGCAGGTGGGCACACATAAAATACGTTTGCAAGCGGCAGGTAGTGAAGGCCTTGTTAATGTTGATAACCTCACTGTTTCCGGTACCAGCGTCACAGCCGCAAATTGTGAAATTGTTTCTCCGCTGATTAATTTTGTGATCCCGAGTTTTACCAATATTGCCGTACATGACCCTTCGGTCATTTTCGCTAACAATCAATATTATGTTTTTGGTTCCCATCTCTCGGTAGCAAAATCACCGGATCTTATGCGTTGGTCACGTGTTGCAGATGGCGTTAATGCCAGTAATCCCATTTTCAATAATGTGAATAGCGAACTGTCCGAGGCGTTGACCTGGGCACAAACTAATACCTTATGGGCTCCGGATGTTGCTTACATTAATGGTCGTTACCTGATGTATTACAACGCGTGTAAAGGTGATTCGCCAGTATCAGCGTTAGGTATTGCGTCTTCATCAAAAATCGAAGGGCCCTATACTGATAACGGTTTGATTTTACGTTCCGGAATGTGGGGGCAAATTAGCGAAGATGGAAAAGTGTATAACGGGCAAGTACATCCGAATGCCGTTGATCCAACCGTTTTTGCTGACAACAGCAAGCGCTTGTGGATGATTTATGGTTCCTATTCCGGTGGTATTTTTATCATGCAATTAAATGCAGCTACCGGTTTCCCATTAAGCGGTCAGGGTTATGGAAAACATTTAATGGGTGGCAACCATTCGGTGATTGAAGGCGCTTATGTAATTTACAGCCCGGAAACTAATTACTACTACATGTTCGTTAGCTTTGGCGGTCTGGATGCGGCGGGCGGATACAACATTCGTGTATCGCGTTCGAGGAATCCAGATGGTCCTTACGTAGATGCGAAGGGCACTGACATGCGCAGCGTAAAAGCGAATCCGAGTGTGCCGTTGTTTGATACGGCCAGCCTTGCGCCGCATGGCGTGAAATTGGTAGGTAACCATGTATTCGCAAATACCAATAACCAATTAGGTTATGTTTCACCTGGCCACAACTCTGCCTATCGTAAAGCAGCGACTGGTCAATATTTCCTGGTGTTCCACACTCGCTTCCCTGGTCGTGGTGAACAACACGAAGTTCGTTCGCATGAGTTTTTCTTTAATGCGGATGGGTGGCCGGTAGTATCACCGTTGCGTTATGCAGAAAAAATTGATGCAAATGATCCTGCGCGTAGTCGCTCTGTACTGGAAGCTATTGCTGCAAGCGAAATTGCCGGTACCTATCAATTGATAAATCATGGTAAAGATATTTCTGCCACGATTAAATCATCCACGAATATTCAATTGGTAAATGGTGGTGGAATTACCGGGGTGCAATCGAGTAGTTGGACGTTTGATGTAAATACTCGTGAAACAACATTGATATTGGGCGGAGTGAGTTATCGTGGTGTTTTCTCGCGGCAATGGAATCAGGTTCGCAACCGCTTTGAAGTCACTTTCACCGCATTGTCATCCGATGGTACGGCGGTGTGGGGAATTAAATCTAATTAATAAGCTGCAATAAAATCAATAACAAATTAACAAAAAAGCCACCTGGTATCCCAGGTGGCAAACAACGATGTACAACAAACTTTGTAGTAGAAGATTATTTGCGATAGTTATCCAGCATCATGCCTGACTCGGCAACACCATCCGCTACCAGCCTGGCAAGAATACGTGCACCATTTTCCTGGAAATGTGTTCCATCAACTGAACCATCAGTGCGTCTAAAAAAGAAATTCTCCGGCGTAGGTGCAGGGCAAATGCCTTTCAAGTAATTCACGGTTTTTAGATTCAGGTCGATTAATTGGATTCCTTCAGCTGCTGCAAGTTCACGCATCGCTTGTGCCCATGCGCCGGTGCCATTTCCACCCGTGCAGTAGGCTGAGTTTCGCGGCGTTGGTGTTACAAATGCCAGGTTTATTCCGCGTGAACGCGCACCGGTTATGTATTGCAACAAATATTTTTTAAAGTCTGTCGCCGGGTCCAGATAATAAGGAATTGCCTGGCCATTTAATGTGTAAGTGGCGGTTTTATGCCCGTCATTGGTGCCGAACTGTACGAGTAAATAATCGCCACGCTTTGCTTTCCCCCAAATTGTATTGAGTCGACCCTCATCGATAAATCGACGCGCACTGCGGCCACCAGCGGCGTAATTGTGAATAATCACATTGGATTTGTATTGCTGCTGTAGCATTTGCCCCCAGCCTGCCTGGTCATTTGCGCTCGCGGTATCGGTATAGCTTTGCACAATAGAATCACCGGCGAGGTAAACGTTCACCGTTTCCGAGGTGTTGGTTTTCAAATGTTGCGTGAGTGGGAGGTTAAGATCGCGGATCCCTTGTACCACCAAACTGCCAATATCTTTGGCACCGCCCAAATCAAAATGGGTGTTGTCTTCGCAGAAAAACGCACCAACCGCACCGCCCGTGCCCGCACTCACCGAGCCGCCAGAGATTGGGCAGAAACCGCGCTGGTTATACAAACCTATGCTGCGCTGATGCAAATCAATAACCGGTACATTGAGGCTCGCGCCCAAATTTATGGTCTCGGATAAAAATCCGCGCGATGCGACAGCGGTATTACCTGAGCAGCGGATCGCCGACACTGGCGTAATAAAAATCGGCGTTGCGCCCCGTGCACGGGCGGCCTCCGCCATCATCTGGTATTCCTGCATAAATGCGTTGGAACCAACGCGGCGCGGGCAAGAGCTTGAACCATCATTAATACCAAACTGGATAAATAAATAATCACCGCGCTTCATACCGGAGAGTGTAGTTTTCCAGCGATTTTGTAACACACGCTTACCGCTTGAATCCATCGTGAGGGCGCACTCGCCATCACTTCCGATACTGGACTGCACATCGTAAAGCCATGTGCGGACACTACGGCCGCCAATCGCCAAATTTTGCACGTTGACGTTGCTATTAAAGTGATTGCCAAAATCGCGCCCCCAACCAAATGCACAGGAAGGGCCACCATTGGCCACCGTGGAATCGCCCGCAATCCACAAGGTGATTGCATTATTCGCGGCCGTCGATGAGTTGGATTGGGCCGAGGACACCATTGCACTTGAAGCTGCACTGGATCGTTTGGATGATGTCGTGTTAACACTCAATGCTGCACGACTGGAGAAGGCTTTGCTCGATACAGCCACAGTGCTGCTTTTTATTGATGATGTATTTCCACCGGCGGCAGTACAACTCGTGATTGTTGCGGTTGAATCTTCGCCGTTTCCCTGGACACCAAAACTTTGCGATGCACCGGGTGCAATCGCTGCATTCCATTCCATGTTGCGTGCAGAGTAAGGATTGTTGCCAGACAGGTTTGCATTCCAGGAGCCTGTTACAGTGGAGCCACCATTTTGTCGCCACTGGACTTGCCAGTTATTAATCATTACAGCTGTATTATTCGTTACAGTGATATTCGCGGTAAAGCCACTACCCCAATCATTACTCACTGCATAACGGCACTGGATGGCCGCCACGTTGATAGATGCAAACAAAAGTGCAATACCCCAGAGGGCGCGCAACTTTCTATGGTGATTATTAGTAGCATGAAAAACCATAACCTTATCCTTTTACTGAAGTGATGAGAGAATCTGATGTGTAAACGTCTGCTCTTTCGCTTGATTTACGCAAAACGGAAAATGAAAAGGAACGTTTTACCCGATAGCCGTTATTTAACGGTTAGCGAGTAAATGATTCATCGGATCAATCGCTGAGTACCACCAAGCAGAGGTGAATGCAGAAGGCCTTATTATTGTGGAGCATCAGGATCATTGGAATCACTCATTTCAAAATTACTACAAGAATAGAGTGTAGGGATTGAATTTTGCTCAAAAATTCTGGCACTAAACTAAAAATACAAATTTTATCACGAATATTTCAAACATCAGGTCAAAATTTACTGATAACGTAATATTTATGCATCGTCTGGATTGCGTACAAGAGCAAAAGATAACCCGTAATTTTCCATATTTTTATTTTGTACGAAAATTTTTCATAAATTAAATTTCAAAAAAACCTGACTTGCTTAATACAAAGTTGTTGTGAAAAATAAAAATAGGCAGCATTCACTGCCAATAAAAAAATGATAAAAACACGTAGGTTCGCCTGACACCTCTCGGCATTGGTTGTCGGTATTGAATAGTTCCAATAAACCAAGAGAGATCAATCAATGAAACTTATCCACTTGATTACGGCCACTTTGGCATTGAGTTTGGCAGCTTGCGGAGGCTCATCAGGGTCTGGCTCCAGCACATCTTCCATCGCAGTTTCTTCCAGCGTTGTTACTTCTGTGGCTTCCAGTATTGACGTCAGTTCTGGCTCAGAAGCGAGTTCTAGTTCTGCGGTGAGTTTTAGTTCAGAAGTGAGTTCTAGTTCAGAAGTGAGTTCTAGTTCAGAAGTGAGTTCTAGTTCAGAAGCGAGTTCTAGTTCAGAAGCGAGTTCTAGTTCAGAAGCGAGTTCTAGTTCTGAAGTGAGTAGCTCAGGAGTTAGTTCCAGCTTAAACAGCAGTATTGCATCATCTGCCCCGGTGACTATCCACATGCTGGGTGATTCCACTATGACGATCTATACAGAAGAACGGCGGCCGCAAGCTGGTTGGGGTGAGAAGGTTGATACGTTCTATAACGACGATATCACGGTGATCAATTGGGCTCGTGGTGGCCGCAGTTCACGCAGTTTTTACAGTGAATTAGGTCGTTGGCCCGATGCCAAACTTGCCCTCAGGGACGGGGATTACGTAATTATTCAGTTTGCGCACAACGATCAGAAAAGCGGCGGTGACTATGCGCAGTATGGAACATACGCTTTCTGCAGTGATGGTACGACCGACGGCGAAAACTGTGCCGATATTGAGCATTCTTATTACCAGTACCTCAAGAAATATGTATTGGAAACTCGCGAGCAAGGTGCTATCCCAGTGCTGATGACACCAATAGTGCGCAAATATTTCAGTGGTACCTCTCTCACATCAAGCGGCCAGCATAATTTGACGAGTGTCAATACAGGGGAGACTTTTCCTCGTGGTAATTACCCCGCTGCTATGAAAGCGGTAGCTGCTACCTATGATGTGCCTCTGATTGATCTGACGGAAAAGACACGTCTTATCGTTGAGGCCTACGGCAGCACTGCCGCTACTGAGCATTTGTACATTCAGGCCGATAGCACTCATCCGACCGAACTCTTCGCTACACTAATCGCCAAGCGCGCAGTAGAGGGTATGAAAAGCCTGGGCATTTTGGGGGATAAGGTTGTAGATGTGAGCTCCGTGTTGGCCAGTCCGACGAGTCTCGACTGGGAAAATCGCTACATCGGTGTATCTACCGCAAAAAAGCTTACCTTGTCGGGATTTGATCTCAACCCAGCGTCAGGCGTGGTAACAGTTACCGCTCCGACAGGTTTCCAGGTATCAGAGGATCAGGAAAACTGGTTTTCAGAACTGGCTATCACTTATAACAACGGTGATTTCACTAAGAGTTTAAGTATCCAATTCACACCCCAAGAAGAAAAAACATACGGTCAGCCACTGACTCTTGACCTGCAGGGAGCTGCCTTGGGGACTGTTGATCTAAGAGGTGTGGGCGTTGCTCCTGGAAGTGGTTTGGCATCTTATGCAAGCTGGTTTACTGCAGCAGGCAACCCGGTGCCTGTAGTGGATGGCTTGGTTAATGGTTCGGATGCTCAGGCTGTCGGACTCATCACTTCAACCAATAAAGTATTTGCCGTAGATGGACAAGACACCACAGTTGTACGTTATGTGGCGAATAACCATCCTGCACGTCCAGAAAGCGAATATCTTCAGTTTGTGGTCAGTGCTGCTTCAAGTGCTTTTTCTGTGGACGCAATTTCTGCTTATTTGACTAGTAGCGGCGGCTCCACGGTGCAAGCCGATATGCTGTATTCATTGAACAGCGACTTTTCCAATCCCATTAAGCTTAACGAAACCCCCTTGGTATTTACAAAAGACGTCATGAGTAAAGTGGAGTTTGGGGTCACATTGAGAGTGCCGATGGGAAACAGTCTTTATCTGAGAATCTATCCTTGGAACACCGCCAACAATACAGGCAAGACATTGGCGGTATACGATGTGCGAGTATCTGGCTTGTCTGGTGAATAACTTTTTCGCCGTGCCAACCGCAGGGAATTTTTTAATTCCCTGAAACGCAAAAAGCCCATCACTTTTTAATGATGGGCTTTTTGGTTGTTAAATCGTTTGATGCTCAGGAAAGGACTTGAACCTTCACTGCCACCAACACCTGAAGCTGGCGTGTCTACCAATTTCACCACTTGGGCATACTCAGCGAGCTGCTGCGCACTATAATTTCCCACCTTTTCCTTTGCCATTTTCGTTATCGGCATTCGCAAATCCCACTCCGCAATAACCGGCATGATTGCTATCGATAGTTCATTCCACACCACAAAATCCTGTCGCATTTTCTTCCAATGTAAATGTTGAATCAGTTGAAGCCAGTGATGAACTAGATTTGCTGGAGGATAAAATTATCGTGCTCGACGATGAATTGGATTTGCTGGAAGGTGAAATAATTACGCTTGAAACAGCGCGGCTTGACGCCGCACTACTTAATAGTGAAGGCGTATTGGCACCTGCTGCTGTACAACTCACAATAGCTGCAGTTGAATCCTCTCCATTACCTTGCACTCCAAAACTTTGTGATGCCCCCGGTGCAATCGCACCGTTCCAATCCACATTGCACGCTGTATAAGGATTGCTGCCGGTGACATTGGCATTCCAGGATGATGTGACTGTTGAGTTACTGTTTTGTCGCCACTGGACTTGCCAACCTGTGATCGTTGATGTGCCGTCATCGGTAACAGCAGTGTTGGAGGTGAATCCGCTTCCCCAATCGTTACTCACCGCATAGCTGCACTTAAGCGCGAACGCATTTGCTGACAATAATGATGCGGTCAGCAGCCCAACAGCGTGGGTCAGAATTAATGGTTTTTCCTTTTATTGGTGGTCTTGGACTAAGGTTTACGTAAATAATTGGCAATGCCAATATTTTGCTGGCGAACATCATTCACGATCATTTGCGCAAATAACTCCGCACCCATTTCGTTGGAATGGGTTCTATCGTCATCCACAAAATAAGTTTGCGCTGGATTGCGCCCCATACGTGCGGCCCATTCACTGGACAGTTTCATTAAATCAATTAACGGAACTTTTTGTGCAGTGGCTACGCCGATTAATTCATTGCGAATATTCAGGTCGCCCCAAATATGTTGTGATGATAAAAGACCACCGGTATTACGGATCATGGGCGTAATCAGGATTGGATTCGCACCTTTTGCACGAATAGCTGTAACCATATTGGTAATGCGCGAGCGATAGAGCGAAGCACTCGTGGTTTTATCGTTATGCCCCAATTGGATCATCACCCAATCACCAGATTTTAAACGTGTGTTGATCGGCGCCCACAAGCCGCCGCCGTCCGTGCGAAATGCTGCTGTGCTTTCACCGGAATCGGCGTAATTTGAAATCGCAATACCATCGCCAAAATAGGCTGGAATAAGTTGACCCCAGCCGGTGAAGCGAGAACCTGCGGCCAGATTTAATTGCGGCGCTTGATCGGCGACCGTTGAATCGCCGGCGATGAAAAGTGTGCGTGGATTCGCCACTGGTGTGAAAGTTAATGCAGTTAGCGCGCTTGAGCCTTTTGTGATGCGTAAATTCAATCCTGCTGTACCGCGATCTGTTTTGTAAGGCTCGCCTTCCGGATCACGAACATTTACCAGAAAATCTACACAACGTGCTGTTGCAGCAGATTGATTCGGTGACGAAAACATTTTTCGGCGCGATTCGGCGAAGATTTCCAGCTCACCTTTATAAGCCGCATTAAATTTCATGCTCACACGGTAATTGCCAACACCGCCACCTAACAGGCAAGTTGCCGGGTCGCCTTTGCAAGACGCTAATACATTTGTACCACTCGTAGTGCTGCATGTATCGGGAGCGGTTTTACATGCGGCAGGGTTCAAACTATTGCCGACAATTCTTAATGAATCTACATTCGGTAGTCCTGCGTCTGTGCGCGGCACCAAGCGAAGTGTGTTAATGCCCGCTTGTAATCGAACGGTGACATTTTCATTAGTCCAACTGGTCCATGCACCGGTTGAAACAAAATTGATTTCATCAACAACGGCTCCATTTATTTCGATATTCGCAGCGCGATTACTAATTGTCGCAAATCGAATATCCAGCAATACGCTGCCAGCGTAATCGGAGTTGATACTGTAGGTGATGCCTGCGGTCACTGTATTATCCGCATTGGCAAATCCGCTGCCGGTGAAGCCAATGTTATTGCTATCGATTGATCCATCCACCGAACAAAAGCCGCCAGCATTCTCCTGAATGATTAACTCGCTGGTTGAGGTTGATCCGTTGACACTGCTGGATGAACTCACCGCTCGTGAAGAGGCTGGCAATGAGGATGAGCGCAATGATGAACGTGTATTACTGGATGTAGTATTGCTAGAAGTGGCGAGGGCGGAAGAGATTGGGGTGGAGCTAATTGCAGTAGATGACTGTGAAGAATGACTAGCACCATCTGCAACGCAATTTACAATCGCGCCGGTGGAATCCTCGCCATTACCTTGCACACCAAAACTTTGCGAAGCACCCGGTGCAATTGCGCCATTCCAATCTACATGGCGCGCGATGTAAGGATTACTGCCAGTGACATTCGCATTCCAAGATGATGTAACCGTGGAGCCTCCATTTTGCTGCCACTGCACTTGCCAGCCATTAATCGCTGTCGTGGAATTATTAGTTACAGTGATATTCGCGGTAAACCCGCTACCCCAATCATTGCTCACTGAATACCGGCATTCGATGGCAGAGGTATTAGTCGTCACAACCAAAATTGCAGCACCCCAGATGGACCGCAATAGGTTGGAGCGTTTATTCGTACTCTTAAAAACCATAGCGTTATCCTTTATTGAAATGGTGAATGGAAATCTGATTTGGAGTGTCAGATTTCTTTCACTTGAGTTGTACAAAACGGAACGGCAGATAAAAACTTCCATCCAGCGGCAATGCTGAATCGCCGTTGTTAAGCTTGTAGGAAAACCAATGAATCGTCTGGTTTGTAGCTGGCCAGCATTAATGGAATGAATGCGGATAGGTTGTTGTTGGAGAGTTAAACCATTGGAATCATATAGTTCAAGATTACAAAAAGAATGGGGTTTAATGCTTGCTGGCTGCTCAAAAATGCCAACACTAAACGAAAAATACAAATTTTATGACGAATAGTTCAAGCACCCGAAACGGATGGCAGTATTGATCCCAACAAATTACCCAAAACCCTGCCGGGTTATTTAATCAAGCTCAATTCCGAATTTAATATTGACGGTGAAACCCTTCACACCGCTGGCACCATGGGCAGCGAAATGCATGAAGAAATGGGTTTATACAGCCCGAAAGAAGGCTGGAGCACAGGTATCAAATCCGGTTGCTGGAACCTATCGTGCCATTGGTTTAAGCTTGCAAGGTGCAAATCCCGAACAAGCGACACGAAACACTTGGAATTTCTAAGTTGCCAGGATGGAGTTACGCTAGGAAAAATATGTATTAATGTGTCCAGTCCTGAAATAAGTTGACACTTATTTACGTAAACGCCCGATGCACTTCA